>NZ_JBSFNN010000008.1:0-133278 GCF_053587115.1 Streptomyces sp. NPDC003697 | reverse complement strand
TGACGCCAGGTTGCTGAACGAGCTGTCCGCGGTGCTCAGCAAGCGGAGCAGTCGCTCGGTCGCGGCCTCGTAGTTCGTGCGAGCCCCACCGGTGGCCAGCGGCCTGGCCGCCGCCGGGTCGGCCTGCACGGCCGCCGGGGCGACGCCCGCCCACTGCAGGATCCGCGCCGTGGCGAGCTCCTTCTCCCGCGGCACGAGGCCCGCGACGTTGGCGCCGTGGTTCATGCCGGGGGCGGTGAGGACGTACGCGTCACGCGCCCCGTGCCCGAGCCGGAACCGCTCGGAGCCCCAGGGGTCGTTCTGGCCGTAGACGAAGAGCATGTGGTGGGCGTTGTGGCGCACCCAGGTGTCCACGTCGCGCATCGCGGCCGGCTGGAAGCGCATCGGGATCGAGCGCGGCACGAAGTTCCGCGGCGGCTGGTAGCCGTAGCGGATCAGCCTCTTCTCGATGTACGGGAAGTGGATCGTCGGCGCGCCCAGCTGGGTGCCGGCCTGGTAGTAGTAGGGCGTGTAGGTCTCCAGGCCCTGGTCGGTGTAGGCGGAGAAGCCGGAGATGGAGTCGACGGAGTCCCAGATCTCCTGGTCGGTCGCCTTCCCGGCGTCCGCGGGGATCGTCTCGCAGTCGGCCAGCAGGCTGTACTGCCAGAAGCCCCACACGTAGTCCAGGACGACGGCCTCGTAGGCCCGGTCGAGACCGCCGATGGTGGTGAAGGTGTAGCCGTTGCCGGCGGCGTAGGCCGCGTACTTCGCCTCCAGCGGCTCGCGGCGCACCAGCGCCTCCCGCTGGACCGCGTTCAGCCGGTCACGGCACTCCTTGGTGCCGACGGTGGCGAAGAAGCGGTCGTAGGCGGAGTCCTCCGCGTTGACGACGTCGTTGGGGGCGACGTACGCGACGACACCGTCCATGTCGCGCGGGTAGAAGCGCTCGTAGTAGGTCGCCGTCATGCCGCCCTTGGAGCCGCCGGTGGCGAGCCACTTCTTGCCGTAGACCGCCTTCAGGGCCGTGAAGATGCGGTGCTGGTCGCTGGCCGCCTGCCAGATGTCGAGCTTGGACCAGTCGGCCGGGGCGGGGCGGGACGGGGTGAAGAAGCGGTACTCCATGGAGACCTGGTTGCCGTCCACGATCTGGGTCGGCTCGCGGCGGCTCGGGTTCGTGGAGACGTTGTAGCCGCCGGTGTAGAAGACCGTCGGGCGGTCGGTTCCCTTGTGCAGCACGGTGATCCGCTGCTGGAACGTCCCCTTGGACGGGTGCCGGTGGTCCACCGGCTGGGTGTAGTTGAGGACGAAGAAGCGGTAGCCGGGGTACGGCTTCTCCTCGACGAGGCTCATGCCGTCGATGGCCAGGAGCCGGTCCCTGATGTCGGTTTCGCCACCGCTCGCGGTGCCGTTCGTGGCCTCCGGTGTGGCGGCGGTGGCCGCACCCGCCGTGCTCAGTGTGCCTATGAGCACGGTGAGCGCGAGCAGCCATCTGAGCGCCTTGCGCATGCACACTCCCCTGTGAGACAGATGTGCGCCGGAAGCTATCGGAGCAAGTCGTCCGCACACCAGGGGAGTTCGGGAAAACCCTCGGTCGCTGGAATGATTCGGGCCCGGCGGCCGGGCGGGGAACTCAGCAGAGGATCCAGCCGGAGCTCAGCGAACCGGCCCCCACCGATCCGCCGATCCGCACGCACCGGTGCCCGGCGTGCACGGTCACCGGGCCCGCATGCCGGACGTACGTCCCCCGGTCGGTCACCGGGCGGTTGCCGCGGGCCTGCACGGTCACGGACATCGGCCGCGCGGTACCGGGCCATCTGGGGACGGTGATCGCACAGACGTAGCCGTCGCGCTTGTAGACGCGGACGGAACCGGTGCCGAACGACAGCGTCCGGACCTTGCGGCCGGAGCAGGAGGAGGCGGCCGCCTGCGCGGTCCCGGGCGCGGCGACCGCGAGCAGTCCGGAGGCGGTCAGCACGGCCACGCCGAGCGCCAGCCGCCGCCGTATCGCACCAGTGTCCACCATCGTCCCTCCCGTAACAGGCGTACCCGAGCGTACGGATGTACGGACGCAGGACGTGTGTGCGGTGGTTGCCCGTCCGGGTCAGCGGGAGGCGCTGACCGGTTCCTCCGGCTCCGGCGCGCCGACGAAGGTCCGCCACAGCGCGGCATAGCGTCCCCCGCGCGCCAGCAGCTCGTCGTGCGTGCCGTCCTCGGCGACCCGGCCGTGGTCCATGACCACCACCCGGTCCGCCCGGGCGGCCGTGGTCAGGCGGTGGGCGACGACCAGCGTGGTGCGCGCCCCGGGGCTCGGCGAGGGGCGCGGGCCGGGCGACGGGTCCGGGGCGGCGCGGCGGCCCGTGAGGCGGTCGGTGGCCTGGTTGACCTGTGCCTCGGTGGCCAGGTCCAGGGCGGCCGTGGCCTCGTCGAGCAGCAGGATGTCGGGGTCGACGAGTTCGGCGCGGGCCAGCGCGATCAGCTGGCGCTGGCCGGCCGACAGGTTGCGGCCGCGCTCGGCGACCTCGTGCAGGTAGCCGCCCCCCAGCGTGGCGATCATGTCGTGCGCGCCGACCGCCCGAGCCGCCGCCTCCACCTCGGCGTCGGTGGCGTCGGGCCGGCCGTAGGCGATGGCGTCGCGGACGGTGCCCGGGAACAGGTACGCCTCCTGCGGCACGACGCCGAGACGGTGCCGGTAGGCGGTGAGGTCCAGGTCGCGCAGGTCGGTGCCGTCGGCCGTGACCCGCCCGGAGGTGGGGTCGTAGAACCGCGCCACCAGCTTGACCAGCGTCGACTTGCCGGCGCCCGTCTCGCCGACGAAGGCGACCGTCTGCCCGGCCGGAATGCGCAGGTCGACGCCGGACAGGGCCTCCTCGTCGTCGCCGTACGCGAAGTGCACGTTCTCGAAGGCGATCTCGCCGCGGAGGGAGGGCACGGCGAGCGGCTGGCCGGCGGGCCGGGTGGACGTCGGTTCGCGCAGCAGCTCCTGGATGCGGCCCAGCGAGACGGTGGCCTGCTGGTAGCCGTCGAAGACCTGCGAGAGCTGCTGCACCGGCGCGAAGAACAGGTCGATGTAGAGCAGGTACGCCACGAGCGCGCCGGTGGTCAGCGTGGCCGCCTCCACCCGGCCGGCGCCCGCGATCAGCACGGCGGCCGCGGCGACCGAGGACAGCAGCTGGACGAAGGGGAAGTAGACGGAGATCAGCCACTGGCCGCGGATGCGGGCGCTGCGGTAGCTGTCGCTCCGCTCGGCGAACCGCCGGCCGCCGTCCCGCTCGCGCCGGAAGGCCTGCACGATCCTGAGCCCGGCGACCGACTCCTGCAGGTCGGCGTTGACCACCGACACGCGTTCGCGGGCGAGTTCGTACGCCTTCACGCTCGCCCGGCGGAAGAAGAACGTGGCGACGACCAGCGGGGGCAGGGTGGCGAAGACGACGAGGGCGAGCTGGAGGTCGATCACCAGCAGTGCGACCATGATGCCGAAGAAGGTGACGACCGAGACGAACGCCGTGACCAGGCCGGTCTGCAGGAAGGTGGACAGGGCGTCGACGTCGGTGGTCATGCGGGTCATGATCCGGCCGGTCAGCTCGCGCTCGTAGTAGTCCAGGCCGAGCCGCTGGAGCTGCGCGAAGATCTTCAGCCGCAGCGCGTACAGCACCCGCTCGCCGGTGCGACCGGTCATCCGGGTCTCGCCGGTCTGCGCGGCCCACTGCACCAGCACGGTGACGAGCCCCAGCAGCGAGGCCGCCCACACGGCGCCCAGGGCGGTCCTGCTGACGCCCTGGTCGATGCCGTGCCGGATCAGCACCGGCAGCAGCAGCCCGGCGCCCGCGTCGACCGCGACCAGCAGCAGGCTGACGAGCAGGGGCGCCCCGAAACCGCGCAGCAGGCGCCTGAGGCCGTACGACTCCTCGGGGCGGACCGCCCGGTCCTCGTCGATGTCGGGGGTGTCGGTGGCCGGGGGCAGCGCCTCGACCTGGGCCAGCAGCTCGGGCGTGGCCGGGGTGCCCGCCATGGCCGCGTCCCTCGGCCGGCGCTCGCCCGTCCACAGCCGGGGCGTGATGCCGGCCTCGGCGTCGAACTCGGCGTCCAGCTCGTCGCGCAGGCTGGTGTCCTCCTGCGGGGCGGCGGGGCCGGAGTGGCCCGGGGAGACGCCGCCCAGTTCGTCGGGGTCGGTGAGCAGCCGGCGGTAGAGCGCGCACCGCTGCTGGAGCTCGTCGTGGGTGCCGAGGTCGGCGAGCCGTCCGCCGTCCAGGACGGCGATGCGGTCGGCGAGATTGAGGGTGGAGCGGCGGTGGGCGATCAGGAGGGTGGTGCGGCCCTCCATGACGTGCTGGAGCGCCTCGTGGATCTCGTGCTCGACGCGGGCGTCCACGGCCGAGGTGGCGTCGTCCAGGACGAGCAGGCGCGGGTCGGTGAGCAGGGCGCGGGCGAGCGCGACGCGCTGACGCTGGCCGCCGGAGAGCGTCAGGCCGTGCTCGCCGACCTTGGTGTCGTACCCGGCGGGCAGGTCGGTGATGAAACGGTCCGCCTGGGCGGCGCGAGCGGCGGCCTCGACCTCCTCCTGGGTGGCGTCGGGGCGGCCGTAGGCGATGTTGTTGCGGACGGTGTCGGAGAACAGGAACGAGTCCTCCGGGACCAGGCCGATCGCCGCCCGGAGCGAGTCCGGGGTCAGCTCGCGCACGTCGTGGCCGCCGATGAGGACGGCGCCCCGGGTGACGTCGTAGAAGCGCGGCAGGAGCAGGGAGAGCGTCGACTTGCCGGAGCCGGAGGAGCCGACGACGGCCAGGGTCTCCCCAGGGCGGATCTCGAAGCTGAGCCCTTCGAGGACGGGGCGGTCGTCGTCGTAGCCGAAGGAGACGTCGTCGAACTCGACGGTGGCGGGGGCGTCCGCCGGGAGGGTCCGGGTGCCGTCCTTCATGGTCGGCTCGGTGTCGATCAGCTCCAGGACGCGCTCGGTGCCGGCGCGGGCCTGCTGGCCGACGGTGAGGACGACCGCGAGCATGCGGACCGGGCCGACCAGCTGGGCGAGGTAGGTGGAGAAAGCGACGAAGGTGCCGAGGGTGATGTGGCCGCGCACGGCCAGCCAGCCGCCCAGGGCCAGCATGGCGACCTGGCCGAGGGCCGGGACGGCCTGGAGGGCGGGGGTGAACCGGCTGTTCAGACGGATGGTGCGCAGCCGTCCCGCGAAGAGCCGGCGGCCGACCTCCCGCAGCTTGCCGGTCTCCTGGTCCTCCTGCCCGAAGCCCTTGACCACGCGGACGCCGCTCACCGCGCCGTCGACCACGCCCGCGACGGCGGCGGCCTGGGCCTGGGCGTACCAGGTGGCGGGGTGCAGCCTGGTGCGGCTGCGCTTGGCGATGAGGTACAGGGCCGGGGCGACGGCGAGGGCGACCAGGGTCAGCGGCAGCGACAGCCAGGCCATGATCCCCAGGGAGATCACGAAGAGCAGGACGTTCCCGATGGTCATCGGGAGCATGAAGAGCAGACCCTGGATCAGCTGCAGGTCGCTGGTGGCCCGGCCGACCACCTGCCCCGTGGACAGCTCGTCCTGGCGGCGGCCGTCGAGGCGGGTGATCGTGCCGTACATCTCGGTCCGCAGGTCGTGCTGGACGTCGAGGGCGAGCCGGCCGCCGTAGTAGCGGCGGACGTAGGTGGAGGCGTAGACGAGCAGGGCCGCACCGATCAGGGCGCCCGCCCACGGGGCCATGGAGCGGGTGTGGGCGCCGATGACGTCATCGATGATCACCTTGGTGACCAGCGGGACGACGGCCATCACCGCCATGCCGGCGAGGGAGGAGCCGAGGGCCAGGACGACGTCCTTCGGATACCGCCAGGCGTATCCCGCCAGCCGTCGTGCCCATCCCCGTTGCGTGCCCACGCCGGTGCCTTCCTGTCGACCAGTCCACCTGCTCTACCGGAAGGCGCCAACGCCGGCGGCCGCGGATTTCATCCCCGTGCAACAAACCGGGAGCAGGCGTCAGACGCGTACCCGCAGGAAGTAGAAGCGTGTGGTCTGGGCCGGGTTCGCGTTGTCGTCGCTGACCAGGACGACCTCAAGCCGGCCGGTGCGGTCGCGCCCCGTGATCGTCATGCCCTCGACGTTGTCGAGCAGCGGGTTCGGCTGGGGCTGCTTGGCGGTCGCGCCGAGGCTCGGACAGGTGACGAGGTCGGCCGGCAGCGTCTTGGTCATCGGGCGGACACCCGGCTGCCCGGTCAGGTACGCGATGCCGCTGGTGTCCGTGGCGTGACGCGGGTCGGCGAGGTAGAGGCGGACGGTGTTGCCGACGCCCGGGGTGAAGCCGCGCTCCAGGACCAGCAGCCGGCCGTCGGGGAGCGTCTGGGCCTCGGGCACGCCGAGGCCGGGGTCGGTGCGGTAGCCGTACTGGGCGGCGAGCCGGAAGCGGTCGTGGTGGCGCTGCCAGGTCTGGAAGCGGACGATGCCGGGCGAGTCCCCCGCGATCGCGCCCTCCATGGCGGCCAGCAGGGCGCGCCCGCCGGGCAGCAGGGTGAGGCCCTCGAAGGTCTGGTTCGAGGTGGCGCGCCCGGCCGGGGCGACCAGCAGGGCGGGCGGGACGGGGAGGCGGTCGAGGATCCTGCCGTCGCGGGAGTAGCGGCGGACGGACGGCTCGGCCTCGGAGGAGACCAGCCGGGTGCCGTCCTTGTCGATGGCGAGGCCCTCGGAGTCGAGTTCGGCGCCGTTCTCGTCGGCGAGGCGGACGGCCGCCTTGGGCCGCAGCGTCACCGGGTTCAGGTCGAACGGGACGGAGCGGTCCTCGATCGCGGCGAGGGAGCCGTCGGTGTCGACGGCGAGGGCGGAGAAGTTGCCGACGAAGATGCCGTGGAACGTCGTCTTGTCGAGGGCGTCGGAGAAGCGCTGGATGGAGACGCGGGGCGAGCAGGGGTGGTCGTGGTCGGGTTCGGGGCCCGCGAGGGGGTGGGCGGGCCCGGCGGCGGTCAGGCAGGTGGCCGCCGCCAGGCCGGCGGCGAGGGCGGCCAGTACGGATCGCAAGCGCATGCCGGTCACCGTAGGGCGCCGCGGTGACCGGCGGGAGACCCGTCCGTGAAGGCTCAGCCTTGCGGCGGCACCGCGACGAACGCCTCGCGGGGCTCGCTGGTCGGGGTGTAGCGCACGACGCCGGAGGTCGTCGGCACCAGGTCCTTGTGGATGGCCTTGGCGACGTTCTGGATGGTGGTGACGCCGTAGCTCATGGTGCTGTTGTCCTGCGTCAGCACGGACATCATGTAGTCGTGGCCGCCGCCGTCGAAGGTGCCGAGGCTGTGCACGCGCCAGCCGTGCGTGGCGCGCTCCAGCCAGCCGTTCTTGACGTGCACGGTGACCGTGGACGGCGCCCCGGCGGGCGTGCCCCAGCGCTGCGAGGAGACGACCTGGCTCATCAGCTTGAGGATGTAGGCGCGGGAGCTGTCGCTCAGCACGGTGTTCTTGGCGGTGACGAGCTGGAGCAGCTTCTGCTCGTCGGTGACGTTCTCCTGGGTCAGGCCCCAGTAGCCGTTCGCGCCGGGCACGGTCTTCGTCATCCCGGCGGCGGCGAGGAAGCCCTTGATCTTCGTCAGGCCGAGCTGCTTCCAGAGGGTGCTGGTCGCGCTGTTGTCCGACTTGGTGATCATGGCCTTGGCGAGCGAGACCTCACGGTCCGTCAGGTACCGGTTGTGCTTCTTCGCGTCCCACAGCAGCGTGGCGAGGACGGTGACCTTGACGGTGCTGGCCGAGTCGTAGGCGCTGGTGGCGCGCAGCGTGCAGGTGGTCTTGGTGACGCGGTCGTACAGACCGATCGCGACCGTGCCCCGGCGGTTCGCGAGCGCGGCGGTGATGTCCTTCTCCAGCTTGTCGGCCAGCCCCGCCTTGCCGGACGTGCAGCTGACGGTGGGGGTGGCAGCGGCGGCCGGGGCGGCGGCGACCGCGGTGGGTATGAGCACGGCGGCACCGAGGGCGGCGGCGAGCGCGCCGGTGCGGCCGTATGTCCGGTGAGTCATGAAGAGTTCCCTCGAACGTCGTACGGGCGTCCCCCTGAACGCCTTGAGCGCACCCGTGCGCTGCCAGGTGGGACTCACGGGGTCGGCGGGAGGTTGTACGAGCGTTGCGGGGCGCGGAGTTCGAAGGGTCCGGCGTGTGGCAATGCTTCACCCATGCCGGAGCGGGCGGGCTAGGACACCCAACTGGCCGCCCTCAGGGAGGACTCCCCCGAACTGATCCGCTGAGCCGGTGCCCGGCCTCTCACCGATGTGGGCAGGGACGGCCGTTCGTTCTTGATGCGTGAAGGTCAGCCAGGACCTACCGGACATCGCCACATCCAGAAGTTGCGGCGGAACCAGTGGCGCTCTGCAGCCATTCGGACTCGACGCGGGTGGCGCCGAGCCCTGAGCCGTACGTCCAGCGGACCGCGTCGATGACGGCGCCGACTTCGAAGAAGGAGGGTTCGCTCCCGCTCTCGGGGGCCAGGGAGAAGGCCTGACGCGGGATGCCGTCGTAAGGGGCCCAGCGCGCAGAGGAGTTGAGGACCGCGTTGCGCATGTCCGTCATCGCGGTCAGCACGTTCGACTTGCCGGAGGCGTCGGCCCCGAAAATGCCGACGCCGGCCTCCTCTGCGGGCTCAGGTCAATGGCCGCATCCGACATCGTCCTGGCCGGGACGCCCGCGACCTCACGGAACATGTCCCGTGAGGTCACCGCGAACAGTCGATCGGAGGGTCAGTCCGAGTCCAGGTGCGTCGGCGCGAACATCCGCAGCACCGCCGGGAGCACGACCACCGACGGGCCGGGGTCGGCGAGCGCCTTCGCCAGGTCCACCTCCAGGGTCTCGGGGGTGGTGCGGACGCCCGGAACGCCGAAGGACTCCGCGAGGGCCACGTAGTCGGGGCGGGTCAGTTCCGTGGCCGTGGCCCGGCCGAAGGCGTCCGTCATGTACTCGCGCAGGATGCCGTAGCCGCCGTCGTCGACGATCAGCCAGGTGACGTTCAGCCCGTACTGACGGGCCGTCGCCAGCTCGGCGATCGAGTACAGGGCGCCGCCGTCGCCGGACACCGCGAGCACCGGGCGGGTGGGGTCCGCCGCCGCCCCGCCGAGGGCCGCGGGGAAGGCGTAGCCGAGGCCGCCGGCGCCCTGGGCGGAGTGCATCCGGTTGGGGCCCTGGGCGTCGAAGGCCGACCAGGCCCAGTACGCCAGGATCGTCATGTCCCAGAAGGACGGGGAACCGGCGGGCAGTGCCCGGCGGACCGAGGCCAGGACGTCCTGCTCCAGGGTGAGGTCCTGGGCGGCGATGCGCTCCCGGACCCGTCCCAGCAGCGTCCGCACACGCTCCGGCGCGGTGCGGTCCTGCCGGGGCTCCACGGTCTCCAGCAGGGCCTGCAGGGCGAGCCGCGCGTCGGCGTGGATGCCGAGCGCCGGGTGGTTCGACTCCAGCTTGCCGAGGTCGGCCTCGATCTGGATCACGCGGCCGCGCGGCGCGAACGTGTGGTAGTTGGAGGACAGCTCGCCGAGACCCGAGCCGACGACCAGCAGGACGTCGGCGTCCTCCAGGAAGTCCGTCGTGTGCCGGTCCTCCAGCCAGGACTGGAGGGACAGCGGGTGCTCCCAGGGGAAGGCGCCCTTGCCGCCGAAGGTGGTGACCACGGGGGCGTTCAGCCGCTCGGCCAGGGCGAGCAGCTTGCCGGAGGCGTCCGCACGGACCACTCCCCCGCCCGCGACGATCACCGGGCGCTCCGCCGTGGAGAGCAGGTCGGCCGCCACCGCGGTCAGCTCCGGACGCGGGACCAGTTCCTCGGGGCTCGCGTCCATCGCCGTCACCACCGGCAGCCGCGCCGGCGCCAGCAGCACGTCCTGCGGGATCTCCACCCAGACCGGCCCGTGCGGGGCGGTGAGCGCCGACTTCCAGGCCGCCGCGATCGCGGACGGGATCTGGGACTGGGTGCGGACGGTGTGGACCGACTTCACCACGCCCCGGAAGGAGGCCGCCTGGTCCGGCAGTTCGTGCAGGTAGCCGTGGCGCCCGCCGCCGAGGCCCGCCGTCGGGACCTGGCTGCTGATGGCCAGGACGGGCGCGGAGGCCGCGGCCGCCTCCTGCAGCGCGGCCAGCGACGTCAGCGCGCCCGGGCCGGTGGACAGCAGCAGCGGAGCCGCCTCGCCGGTGATCCGGCCGTAGGCGTCCGCCGCGAAGCCCGCGTTGTTCTCCACCCGCAGCCCGACGTACCCGAGGTCCGAGCGGCTCAGCGCGTCGAACATGCCGAGGGCGTGCTGGCCGGGCAGGCCGAAGACGGTCGTCGCGCCGAGCCCGGCCAGGGTCTCCACGACCAGGTCTCCGCCGATGCGGCCGGGGGGAACGTTCAGGGCCGCCTCCACCTGCGCGGGCGTCGGGCGGAGCACCGGGTCGTGGTCGTGGGTCACGGGGAGTCGCTCTTCTCGGGAGGTGGTTACGCGGCGCCGCGGGCGGCGGCGATCTGGCGGGTCATGATCGTGGTGAGCTCGTACGCGGTGTGCGACGCCGCCACCGAGGTGATCTCGGCGTGGTCGTACGCCGGGGCGACCTCGACGAGGTCCGCGGACACCAGGTTGCAGGACGCCAGGCCGCGCAGGATCTCCAGCAGCTCGCGGGAGGTCATGCCGCCCGCCTCCGGGGTGCCGGTGCCGGGCGCGTGGGCGGGGTCGAGGCAGTCGATGTCGACGGAGATGTACAGCGGCCGGTCGCCGATGCGCTGCCGCAGCTGGTCGGCCACCTCGTCGGCGCCCCGGCGGTAGACGTCCGCCGAGGTGACGATGCCGAAGCCCAGCTTCTCGTCGTCGGTGAGGTCCTGCTTGCCGTACAGCGGGCCGCGGGTGCCGACGTGGGAGAGCGCCTCGGTGTCGAGGATGCCCTCCTCCACCGCGCGGCGGAACGGGGTGCCGTGGGTGTACTCGGCGCCGAAGTAGGTGTCCCAGGTGTCGAGGTGGGCGTCGAAGTGGAGCAGGGCGACCGGGCCGTGCTTCTTCGCCACCGCGCGCAGCAGCGGGAGCGCGATGGTGTGGTCGCCGCCGAGGGTCATCAGGCGGGCGCCGGTGCCGAGCAGGTCGCCGGCGGCGGCCTCGATGGTCTCCACGGCCTCGTTGATGTGGAACGGGTTCACGGCGATGTCGCCGCCGTCCGCGACCTGTGCCAGGGCGAAGGGCGAGGCGTCCTGCGCCGGGTTGTAGGGGCGCAGCAGCCGGGACGCCTCGCGGATCGCGTTGCCGCCGAAGCGGGCGCCCGGCCGGTACGAGACGCCGGAGTCGAACGGCACGCCCACCACGGCGACGTCGGCCGTGCCGACCTCGTCGAGGCGGGGCAGCCGGGCGAAGGTCGCGGGGCCTGCGTACCGCGGGACCCGGGAGGAGTCGACGGGGCCGCGGGGCGTCTCGTTGCTGCTCATGGTGAAATGCCTTCTTTCTTACGCTTGCTCGCGCAATGTGCTGCTTTTCGTACGACTCTACTGGTGGGCCGGGACCGGTTCGGACACCGGTTCGGGGTTGCGCCCGGCGAGGCGCTCGCGCCAGGTCGTGAGGACGGCCTCGTCGGTCGGCTTCGTGGCCAGGGAGACGGCGACGTAGACGACGAGGGACGACAGCAGGCCGTAGTAGACGGGCTCGTTGGCGAGGATGCCGTAGGTCGCCATCAGGCCGATCACGGCGAGCCCGCCGACGATCACGGAGGCGAGGGCGCCCTGGACGGTGCCCCGCCTCCACAGCAGGCCGCCGAGGATCGGGACGAGCAGCCCGCCGACGAGCAGGTTGTAGGCGACGGTCAGCGCCTCGACGACGTTGTTGAGGGCGACCGCGGTGCCGATCACCGCGAGTCCCATGATCAGGATGAACAGGCGGTTCCCCCTGACCTCGTCGTGGTCGCCGGACCGGCCCTTGGCGATGCCCCGCAGCCGCGACCAGATGTCGTTGTTGGCGACGGTCGCACAGGCGATCAGCGCGCCGGAGGACGTCGACATCACCGCGGCCAGGGCGGCGGCCAGCACCAGGCCCCGAACACCGACGGGCAGTTGGTCCTTGACGATGGTCGCGAAGGCGTCGTCGGCGCTGGCGAGGTTCGGGTAGAGCACCTTGGCGGCGGTACCGATCACGGCGCCCGCGAGGGCGTACGCCAGACAGTAGGTTCCGGCCACCGTGCCGCCCCACTTGGCGGTCTTGTCGCTGCGGGCGGTGAAGACGCGCTGCCAGATGTCCTGCCCGATGAGCATGCCGAAGGTGTAGATCAGGACGTAGGTGAAGATCGTCTCGCCGCCGATGCCCAGCGGGTCGAAGTACGAGGTCGGCAGCTTGGCCTTCATCTCGCTGAAGCCGCCCGCCTTGACCACGGCGATGGGCAGGAGCAGGAGCAGCACACCGATCGTCTTGACCACGAACTGCACCATGTCGGTCAGCGTGATGGACCACATGCCGCCGAGGGTGGAGTAGGCGACGACGATCGAGCCGCCCAGGATGATCGCGAGGGTGCGGTTCATGTCGAACAGCACGTCGAAGATCGTGGCGTAGGCGATGGTGGAGGTGACGGCGAGCATGAGGGTGTAGGCCCACATGACGACGCCGGAGATGACACCCGCCCGGCCGCCGTAGCGCAGGTCGAGCATCTCGGAGACGGTGTAGACCTTCAGGCGGGCGATGCGGGCCGAGAAGAAGACCGACAGGGCCAGCAGGCCCAGGCCGATGGTGAACACCATCCAGGCGCCGGACAGGCCGTACTTGTAGCCGAGGCCCACGCCGCCGATGGTGGACGCGCCGCCGAGGACGATCGCCGCCATGGTGCCGGAGTACATCGCGGGCCCCAGGCGGCGCCCGGCCACCAGGAACTCGCTCTTGGACCTGGCGCGGCGCATGCCCCACCAGCCCATGGCCAGCATGCCGGCCAGATAGACGACGATCACTGTGTAGTCGACGGCCATGTGGGGCCCTCCTTCGCATACATCCCGGTGGCGTGTCGTGCAGTTGCGCGGGTGCGGGGACGCCGGCAGCGGCTCGCGGGGACATCCGCCCGTACCCGCGGCTGCCGGTCTGGACCGACACTAGGTGGCCGGAAAGCGACTGCGAAGTGTACGTTTCATCCATTCGAGCGCCGCGGGGATGGAAGGAAGGGACATCATGCCGGACCCGCAGCTGCCACCAGCAGTCCCACCCACCCCACCTGTCCCGCTCTCGGCGCTCCTGGCCCGGGAGGACCTCGCCCTGCGCCAGATCGCCGGCCCCTCGGACCGCGGCACCGTGATCCACTGGGCGCACACCTCCGAAATGGCAGACCCGTACCCGTACCTGCTGGGCGGCGAGCTGCTGCTGACGGCGGGCGTGCACGTGCCCGGTGCGGCGGGGTCGGGCACGTACTTCGACTACTTCGACGACTATGTCTCCCGGATCGTGGCGGCGGGCGGCGCGGCCCTCGGCTTCGGCCTGGCGCCTGTGCACGACACGGTGCCGCCTGCCCTGGTCGCGGCCTGTGACGCCCACGCCCTGCCGCTGCTGGAGGTCCCCCCGCAGACCACCTTCTCCGGCGTGGCCCGAGCGGTCTGGCAGCTGATGGCCCAGGCCCGGCTGGCCGAGCTCCGCCGGGTCACGGAGGCCCAGCAGGGCCTGGCGGTGGCGGCTTCCCGCCCGGACCCGGTCCCCTCGGTGCTGCGTCAACTGGCCCAGCGCGTGACGGGCCGGGCGGTGCTGTACGGGCCGGACGGGACGGAGATCGCGTGCGCGGGGCGGGAGCCGGCGGCCGAGGCGAGCGCGGCGCTGGCGGAACTGGCGGCAGTGGTACGGCCGGCGACCGCCCGTCCCGCCCCCTCCTCCGCCACCGACACCGTCTGCGGAACCCACCTCGCCGCCTACGCCCTCGGCACCGGCCAGGGTTTCGTGCTGGGGGTCGCCTCCCCGCAGCGCGAACCCGCGGACCACACCATCGCGTCCGTGGCCGCCGTCCTGCTCTCCCTGCTCACCGGCGAGCACCGGAGCGGCGCGGGCGCGGCCCGTTCGTCGGCACTCGTGCGCCTGCTGCTGGGTGCCCCGCCCGAGGACGTGGCACCGCTGCTCGGCGCCGGGCGGTGGGTGGTCGTGCACGCGCGGCCGGAACAGCAGGTCCCCGACGCCCTGGCCGCCTCCGCGCTCGGCGCCGCCCTCGGCTCCGCGCTGTTCGACCTCGCGGACGGCGTCGTGCGGGTCCTCCTCCCGGCCGGCCACGAACCGTCCGCGCAACCGGGCTGGTCCCTCGGCGTCAGCGCCGCCGTCGCCCCGCGGGACTGGCCGGCCGCCGACACCCAGGCGGCCCGCGCCCTGGCCCGCGCCCGTGCCACCCGCACCTCCGTGGTCCGCCACGGCGCCCGCCCGGGCCTCGCCGAGCTGGTCCCGCACGACGAGGCCGACGCGCACGCCCGGGCGCTCCTCACCCCGATCACCGCCAGGCCCGCGCTCACCGAGACCCTGCGCACCTGGCTGTCGCTGCACGGAAGCTGGGACCGCACCGCCGTCGCCCTGTCCGTCCACCGCAACACCGTCCGCCAGCGCATCGCCCGCTGCGCGACCCTCCTCGACACCGACCTGGACGACCCGGACGTCCGCATGGAGCTGTGGTTCGCCCTGAGCCGGATCTGAGGGCGTGACCCGCGTCCCAGCGGGCGGGACGCGGGGACCGGACACCGGCCGCTGCCCCACAATGGGACCCATGCCGATACCCGGGACACCCAGCCGCTCCGAGCTCGTCGACCACCTCGTCAGGACCCGTATCGCGGGCAATGTCGCCACCCCTCGCGAGAACAACCTCTCCCACTACCGGAAGCTGGCGAACGGCGACCGCAACTACTGGCTCGGCCTGGAACTCGGCGACCGCTGGACCGACGAGCAGGACGTGCTCGCGGTGATGGCGGAGCGGGTCGGCGTCAACGACGACCCGGAGTACCGGCACGGCCGGGACAGCATCGACGCGGAGCTGACCGTCGACGCCCTGGAGCGCCTGGCGGGCCGGCTGCGCAAGGCGGCGGACGGGCAGCAGCGGGTGCTGTTCGCCACCGGTCACCCCGGCGGCCTGCTCGACCTGCACCGCGCCACGGCCGCCGCGCTGCGGGCCGCCGGCTGCGAGGTCGTCGCCATCCCGGACGGGCTGCAGACGGACGAGGGCTATGTCATGCAGTTCGCCGACGTCGCGGTGCTGGAGCACGGCGCCACTCTGTGGCACACCCATTCCGGCGAGCCGATGCGCGCCATCCTCACGGGCCTGGAGCGCGAGCGCCGCCCGCTGCCCGACCTGGTCGTCGCCGACCACGGCTGGGCAGGGTACGCGGGGCAGCACGGCGTCGACTCGGTCGGCTACGCGGACTGCAACGACCCCGCCCTGTTCCTCGCCGAGGCGGAGGGCACCGTCCAGGTGACGGTTCCCCTCGACGACCACGTGATCAGCCCGCGGTACTACGACCCGATGGCGGCGTACCTGCTGCAGCAGGCGGGTCTGACCTGATCGAGCCGGAGATCGCGCCCAGGTCGAGCGACCGGCGGGGTGATCACCCCAGCAGGTCCACGACCGGGGCGGTGACGCGCTCGGGGAAGACCGGGGCCGGCGGGCCCACGCTGCACGCCAGGTCGTCGGCGTGGACGACGAGTTCCATGAGCCGTTCTCACGAACCGGGGTCCAGGCCCTCGGAGCGCCGCTGCGCAGTCCTTGGCGTCGGGTCCAGATACACCCGGCGCACCGCCGGGAACGCCTCGTGCAGTCGCTGCTCGGCCCGCTCGCAGGCCCACTCGACCTGGGCGGCGGTCGACAGGTCACGGAAGTCGACCTTGGCCGCCACCAGGGCCTCCCCCGGGGCCTGCACCAGCGTCGTCAGCTCCAGTACCGCCTCGATGTGCTCCACCTGCAGGAGTTCGGCCCGGATCCGCTCCCGCACCGGCCGGGGCAGCGGCCGCCCGATGAGAAGCTCCACGTTCGACCGGCCGAGCACCCAGGCGACGTACAGCAGCAGCACGCCGATGGACAGGGAGGCGATGCCGTCCCAGACCCCGGATGCCGTGAGCTGCCCGCCCAGCAGGCCGCCCGCCGCCAGCACCAGGCCGATCAGCGCAGCCGAGTCCTCCAGGACGACCGCCTTCACCGCGGTGTCGGGCGTGTGCCGGAGGTAGAGCCGGAAGGGCATCCCGCGGCGGTCCGCGTCACCGCGCGCCTGGCGCACCCCGGTCCGCAGCGAGAAGCCCTCCAGCAGGAAGGCGAACGCGAGGACGATGTACGACAACCGTGGGTCACCGAGCGTCTCGCCCCTGGTCAGGGTGTGGATGCCGTCGTAGAGGGAGAAGACCGCGCCGCCGACGAAGGTGGCGACCGCGGCGAGCAGCGCCCAGACGTAGCGTTCGGGGCCGTATCCGAGGGGATGGTCCTCGTCGGGGGGTTTCCGGCTGCGCTTGAGCGCCGTCAGCAGCAACACCTCGGTGACCGTGTCGGCGACGGAGTGCGCGGCCTCGGAGAGCATGGCACTGGAGCCGCTGATCAGGCCGGCCGCCACCTTCGCCATCGCGATGCCGAGGTTGGCGAGGGCGGCGACGACGACCGTGAGGGTGCTTCCGACGCCGGGGTCCCGCCGGTCCGGGTGCAGAACTTTCGCCATGCCCCTCAGAGTGCCCGCGGAACCCGTACCACGCCCTCCTGGATGACCGAGATGGCCAGCCGGCCGTCCTGCGTGTAGATGCGGGCCTGGCCGAGACCGCGTCCGCCGGAGGCCGACGGGGACTCCTGGTCGTACAGCAGCCACTCGTCGGCGCGGAACGGCCGGTGGAACCACATCGCGTGGTCCAGCGAGGCCCCGACCACGTCGCCGACGGCCCAGCCGCCGCGGCCGTGCGCGAGCAGCACGGAGTCGAGCAGCGTCATGTCGGAGACGTAGGTGGCCAGCACGACGTGCAGGAGCGGTGCGTCGATGGCGCCCTCGAGCTTGCCGTTGGTGCGGAACCACACCTGGGAGTGCGGCTCGCGCGGCTCGCCGAACCGCCCGAACGGCGGGTCGCCGACGTAGCGCAGGTCCACCGCCTCCCTGGCCTCCACGAACTTCTCGACGATCTCCGGGTCGAGGTGGCCGTAGCCGCGCAGCCGCTCCTGGGAGGTGGGCAGCGTCGCCGGGTCCGGGGCGGACGGCATCGGCGCCTGGTGGTCCAGGCCCTCCTCGTACGTCTGGAAGGACGCCGAGAGGTGGAAGATCGGCTGCCCGTGCTGCACCGCGACCACCCGGCGGGTGGTGAAGGAGCGGCCGTCACGGATGCGGTCCACCGTGTAGACGATGGGCGCGCCGGGGTCGCCGGGACGCAGGAAGTACGCGTGCAGCGAGTGCGCGTGCCGGTCCCCGGGAACCGTCCGGCCGGCGGCGACCAGCGCCTGCGCCGCCACCTGCCCGCCGAAGACCCGGGGGACGACGGCGGAACGGGACCGGCCGCGGAAGATGTCCTGCTCGATCCGCTCGAGGTCGAGCAGATCGAGCAGCGACCGAAGTGCCTGACTCATACGTCAGTCGAATCCTGCGCTCTTTCCGCGGACCCTCACAGGCCCATGTTCTTGGCGATGATCGTCTTCATGATCTCGCTGGTGCCGCCGTAGATGCGGTTGACGCGGTTGTCGGCGTACAGGCGGGCGATCGGGTACTCGTTCATGTAGCCGTAGCCGCCGTGCAGCTGGAGGCAGCGGTCGATGACGCGGTGGGCGACCTCGGTGCAGAACAGCTTGGCGGAGGCGGCCTCGGCGGGGGTCAGCTCACCGGCGTCCAGGGCCTCCGTCGCGCGGTCGGCGACGGCCTCGGCGGCGTCCACCTCGGCCTGGCAGGCGGCCAGCTCGAACTTGGTGTTCTGGAAGGCGGCGACCGGCTTGCCGAAGACGGTGCGCTCCTGCACGTACTGCTTGGCGAACCGGACGGCGGCCTTGGCCTGCGCGTAGGCGCCGAAGGCGATGCCCCAGCGCTCGGAGGCCAGGTTGTGGCCGAGGTAGGAGAAGCCCTTGTTCTCCTCGCCGAGCAGGTCCTCGACCGGGACCTTCACGTCGACGAAGGCCAGCTCGGCGGTGTCGGAGGTCTTCAGGCCGAGCTTGTCGAGCTTGCGGCCGACCGAGTAGCCCTCGGACTTGGTGTCGACGGCGAACAGGGATATGCCGAAGCGGCGGTCCTCGGCGGTGGGCGCGGAGGTGCGGGCGCAGACGATGACCTTGTCGGCGTGCACGCCGCCGGTGATGAAGGTCTTGGCGCCGTTCAGGACGTAGTGCGTGCCGTCCTCGGAGAGCTTGGCGGTGGTCTTCATGCCCGCGAGGTCGGAGCCGGTGCCCGGCTCGGTCATCGCGATGGCCCACATCTCCTCGGCGGAGACGAACTTCGGCAGGAAGCGCTTCTTCTGCTCGTCGGTGGCCAGCATCTTGATGTACGGCAGGGCGAGCAGGACGTGCACGCCGGAGCCGCCGAAGTTCACGCCGGCGCGGGCGGTCTCCTCGTACTGGACGGCCTCGAACTTGTGGGTCTCCAGGCCGGCGCCGCCGTACTCCTCGGGCACGTTGATGCCGAAGAGGCCCAGCTCGGCGAGCTTGTAGTAGAACTCGCGGGGAGCCTGCCCGGCGGCGAACCATTCGTCGTACACGGGGACGACCTCGGCCTCGATGAAGGCCCGCAGGGTCTCCCGGAACGCCTCGTGATCCTCGTTGAACACCGTACGGCGCACGCCGCCACCGCCCTTCCACGCGCCTCGACCGGCGCCGCTCTCGCGTACCTGGTTGCTCGCCGTACGGGTCGCCGCCGTGGGGGGCGACCTCGTGGCTAAGCGCTTGCTCACACCAACGTACCGGCGAGTAGGCGAGAGCGTAAAGAGGGGGCCGCGTAACGCTCGTCACGCGCCTCCCGCCCCTCCCGGCGGGCCCCGCCGTGGGCCTCCCCGCGCGCCTCCCGGTCCGGACGCGGCACGGCCGGGACACCCCCAGGGGCTCCCCGACCGACCCGCCGGGACGGCCGCCCTCGGCTCTCCGGCCAGGCCCGCCGGGACGAGCTCCTCCGGCTCCCCCACCGGCTCTCCGGGACGAGCCCCTCGGGCCCCCCGGCCGGCTCGGCGGGGCGAACACCCGCGGCCCTCCGTCGACTCAGCGGGACGAACACCTCCGCCCCCCCGTCCGCCCAGCGGGGCGAACACCTCCGGTCCCGCCGCCGGCTCACCCGGACGGGCGTCCCGCGGCCCCCGGACGGGTCACCCGCCGGGTGCGGCGGTCCGCCCGCGTGCAGGCTCGAACGGACCCCGCTCGCCGGACCCCACGCAGCCGGCGGGCGGCGTCCGGCACCCGGGGCACCCCACGTCCGCGGGGACAGCGTCCGAGGAGGGGCCCCACACATGTCGTCCGCCCCAGCGACCCGGCGGCGCGGCACGGCCGCCGGGCGCGTGAGAGTCCCGGCCGCCGGGGGCCGCGCCGCGGGCGGTGCGGGCCCGTCAGCCGCCGGCGCCGCTCGCCGAGGCGAACGCCCCGCGCGCCATGCGGTGCAGCAGCTCCGCCGTCGCCGCCCGGCCCGGCAGCGAGCCCGGCCGGGCCAGGTGCGGTGTGGAGTTGAGCAGGCCGAAGACCGAGTGGACCGCCGAGCGGGCGGTGGGCTCGGCCAGGTCCGGGTAGACCTCGCGCAGCACCGCCACCCACAGCTCGACGTACTGCCGCTGGAGCTGCCGCACCATCTTGCGGTCGCTGTCCCGCAGGCGGTCGAGCTCGCGGTCGTGCAGGGTGATCAGCGGACGGTCGTCGAGCGCGAAGTCGATGTGCCCCTCGATGAGCGAGTCGAGCACCTCCTCCGGGGCCACGCCGTCGGCCTCCTGCAGGCGCCGCTTCGCCCCGGTGAGGAGCCGGCCGCTGATGCCCACCAGCAGCTCCGCCAGCATCGCGTCCTTGCCCGGGAAGTGCCGGTACAGACCGGGGCCGCTGATGCCGACCGCGGCCCCTATCTCGTCGACCCCGACGCCGTGGAAGCCGCGTTCGGCGAAGAGCCGGGCGGCCTCCTTGAGGATCTGCTCGCGGCGGGTGGGTGCGTCGGTTCGCGTGGCCATGAAATCGATTCTAGACAGCGAGGTTAGCGCTCGTTAACCTGAAGGGAAATTGCGTTAACGCTCATTAACAGTCACCACTGGGTGAGGGGACCGCACGATGCACGAGGCACCGGAGCTGACGAGCGCGGCAGATCCCGCGTCGGAGGCCTGGCAAGCCAACGAGGAGGCGCACCGCGCGCTCGTCGAGGAGCTGCGCGGCAAGCTGGCCGCCGCCCGGCTCGGCGGCGGCGAGAGGGCGCGCGCCCGTCACACGGCGCGCGGCAAGCTGCTGCCCCGCGACCGCGTGGACACGCTCCTCGACCCCGGCTCGCCCTTCCTGGAACTGGCGCCGCTGGCGGCCGACGGGATGTACGACGGGCAGGCGCCGGCCGCCGGGGTGATCGCCGGGATCGGCCGCGTCGGCGGACGTGAGTGCGTGATCGTCGCCAACGACGCCACCGTCAAGGGCGGCACGTACTACCCGATGACCGTGAAGAAGCACCTGCGGGCGCAGGAGGTGGCGCTGGAGAACCACCTGCCCTGCCTCTACCTCGTGGACTCCGGCGGCGCCTTCCTGCCCATGCAGGACGAGGTCTTCCCCGACCGCGACCACTTCGGCCGGATCTTCTACAACCAGGCGCGGATGTCCGGCGCGGGCATCCCGCAGATCGCCGCCGTGCTCGGCTCGTGCACGGCGGGCGGCGCCTACGTCCCGGCCATGAGCGACGAGGCCGTGATCGTCCGCAACCAGGGCACGATCTTCCTGGGCGGTCCACCGCTGGTGAAGGCGGCCACCGGTGAGGTCGTCACCGCCGAGGAGCTGGGCGGCGGCGAGGTGCACTCGCGCGTGTCGGGCGTCACCGACCACCTCGCGGAGAACGACGCGCACGCCCTGCGCATCGTGCGGAACATCGTCTCCACGCTGCCCGCGCGGCGGTCGCTGCCCTGGGAGGTCACCGAGGCGGTCGAGCCGAAGGTCGACCCCCACGGGCTCTACGGCGCCGTGCCGGTCGACTCCCGCACGCCCTACGACGTCCGCGAGATCATCGCGCGGGTGGTGGACGGCTCCCGCTTCGCCGAGTTCAAGGCCGAGTTCGGGCAGACCCTGGTCACCGGCTTCGCCCGGATCCACGGCCACCCGGTGGGCATCGTCGCCAACAACGGCATCCTGTTCTCCGAGTCCGCCCAGAAGGGCGCCCACTTCATCGAGCTGTGCGACCAGCGCGGCATCCCGCTGGTGTTCCTGCAGAACATCTCCGGCTTCATGGTCGGCCGGGACTACGAGGCCGGCGGCATCGCCAAGCACGGCGCCAAGATGGTCACGGCGGTCGCCTGCACGCGGGTGCCGAAGCTGACGGTCGTCGTCGGCGGCTCGTACGGCGCGGGCAACTACTCGATGTGCGGCCGCGCCTACTCGCCCCGCTTCCTGTGGATGTGGCCGGGCGCCAAGATCTCCGTCATGGGCGGCGAGCAGGCCGCCTCGGTCCTCGCGACCGTCAAGCGGGACCAGCTGGAGGCCCGGGGCGAGGACTGGCCGGCCGAGGAGGAGGACGCCTTCAAGGCTCCGATCCGCGCCCAGTACGAGCACCAGGGCAACGCCTACTACGCCACCGCCCGCCTGTGGGACGACGGCGTGATCGACCCGCTGGAGACCCGACAGGTGCTGGGCCTGGCCCTGACGGCGTGCGCCAACGCGCCACTGCCGCAGAGGGACCGCTCAGTGCCGCAGTTCGGCGTCTTCCGGATGTGAGGGGGGACCAACAGATGTTCGAGACAGTCCTGGTGGCCAACCGCGGCGAGATCGCCGTCCGCGTCATCCGCACCCTGCGCGCGCTGGGTGTACGCTCCGTGGCCGTCTTCTCCGACGCCGACGCCGACGCGCGGCACGTGCGGGAGGCCGACACGGCGGTACGGATCGGACCCGCGCCGGCGGCCGAGAGCTATCTGTCGGTGGAGCGGCTGCTGGAGGCCGCCGTCCGCACCGGAGCGCAGGCCGTCCACCCGGGATACGGCTTCCTCGCGGAGAACGCGGAGTTCGCCCGGGCGTGCGAGAGGGCGGGCCTGGTCTTCATCGGCCCTCCGGCGGACGCCATCGCCCTGATGGGCGACAAGATCCGCGCCAAGGAGACCGTGCGGGCGGCCGGGGTCCCGGTGGTCCCCGGATCCACCGGCTCGGGCCTGACCGACGACCGGCTCGCCGAGGCCGCCCACGCCATCGGCATGCCGGTGCTGCTGAAGCCCTCGGCGGGCGGCGGCGGCAAGGGGATGCGCCTGGTGCGCGACGCGGACCGGCTGGCCGACGAGATCGCCGCGGCCCGCCGCGAGGCCCGCGCGTCCTTCGGCGACGACACGCTGCTCGTCGAGCGCTGGGTCGACACGCCCCGGCACATCGAGATCCAGGTGCTGGCCGACGGCCACGGCAACGTGGTCCACCTCGGTGAGCGGGAGTGCTCCCTCCAGCGCCGCCACCAGAAGATCGTCGAGGAGGCGCCCAGCGTCCTCCTCGACGAGGCGACCCGCGCCGCGATGGGCGAGGCGGCCGTCCAGGCGGCCCGCTCCTGCGGCTACCGGGGCGCCGGCACGGTGGAGTTCATCGTGCCCGGCGGGGACCCGTCGTCCTACTACTTCATGGAGATGAACACCCGCCTCCAGGTCGAGCACCCGGTCACGGAGCTGGTCACCGGCCTGGACCTGGTGGAGTGGCAGCTGCGGGTGGCGGCCGGCGAGCCGCTGGCGTTCGGGCAGGACGACGTCCGGCTCACCGGCCACGCGGTGGAGGCCCGGATCTGCGCCGAGGACCCCGCGCGCGGGTTCCTGCCGTCGGGCGGCACGGTGCTGAGGCTGCGCGAGCCGCAGGGGGCGGGCCTGCGCACCGATTCCGGGCTCAGCGAGGGCACCGAGGTCGGCAGCCTCTACGACCCGATGCTGTCCAAGGTGATCGCGTACGGGCCGGACCGGGCCACCGCCCTGCGCAGGCTCCGCGCGGCCCTGGCCGAGACGGTCACGCTGGGTGTGCAGACCAACGCCGGGTTCCTGCGGAGGCTGCTGGCCCACCCGGCGGTCGTGGCGGGCGAGCTGGACACGGGCCTGGTCGAGCGGGTGGTCGACGCCCTGGTCCCCGCGGACGTCCCCGAAGAGGTCTACGAGGCGGCCGCCGCCGTGCGGCTCGACGCCCTGCGCCCGAAGGGCGGAGGCTGGACGGACCCGTTCTCCGTGCCCAGCGGCTGGCGCCTGGGCGGCGAGGGGCGGCCGGTGGCCTTCCCGCTGCGGGTGACCGACCCCGTGCAGCACACCCCGCGCGGCACGCACACCGTCACCGACGACACCGTGTCCGTCACCCTCGACGGGGTGCGGCACACCTTCCACCGGGCCGGCGACTGGCTCGGCCGCGACGGCGACGCCTGGCACGTGCGCGACCACGACCCGGTCGCCGCGTCCCTCGTCCGCGCGGCCCACTCCGGCGCGGACTCCCTCACCGCGCCGATGCCCGGCACGGTCACGGTGGTGAAGGTCGCCGTCGGCGACGAGGTGACCGCCGGGCAGAGCCTGCTGGTGGTGGAGGCGATGAAGATGGAGCACGTCATCTCCGCTCCGCACGCCGGGACCGTCACCGCGCTGGACGTCACGCCGGGCACCGCCGTGGCCATGGACCAGGTGCTGGCCGTGATCGCCCCGCACGACGACGGGGACGGCCGGAACACCGCGGACGCCGAGGCCATGAAGGACGCCGCGGACATCAAGGACGCCGCGGACGCCGAAGGGACGGTGCCGGCATGACGGCCACCGACGGCCTGCCCATGGTCGTACCGGACCCGGGCCTGCCCGCGCGGGTCAGGATCCACGAGGTGGGACCGCGCGACGGCCTGCAGAACGAGCAGGGCATCGTGCCGACGGAGGTGAAGGCGGAGTTCATCCGCCGTCTGGCCGGCGCGGGCCTGACGACCGTCGAGGCCACCAGCTTCGTCCACCCCAGGTGGGTGCCCCAGCTGGCCGACGCCGAGCAGCTGTTCCCGATGGTGAGCGACGTGCCGGCCGCGCTGCCGGTCCTCGTCCCGAACGAGCGGGGCCTGAGCCGTGCCCTGGCGCTGGGCGCCCGGCGCGTCGCGGTGTTCGCCAGCGCCACCGAGTCCTTCGCCAAGGCCAACCTCAACCGCACGGTGGACGAGGCGCTGGCCATGTTCGAGCCCGTGGTCGCCCGTGCCAAGGCCGAGCAGGTGCACGTCCGCGGCTATCTGTCCATGTGCTTCGGCGACCCGTGGGAGGGGGCCGTCCCCGTCGAGCAGGTCGTGCGGGTCTGCGCGGCCCTGCTGGACATGGGCTGCGACGAGCTCAGCCTCGGCGACACGATCGGCGTCGCCACGCCGGGCCACGTCGCCGCTCTGCTGACCGCGCTGAACGAGCGGGGGGTGCCCACGCCCGCGCTCGGCGTGCACTTCCACGACACATACGGCCAGGCCCTGGCCAACACCCTGGCCGCGCTCCGGCACGGCGTCACCACCGTCGACGCCTCCGCGGGCGGCCTCGGCGGCTGCCCGTACGCCAAGTCCGCCACCGGCAACCTCGCCACCGAGGACCTCGTGTGGATGCTGCGGGGCCTCGGCATCGACACCGGCGTCGACCTCGGCCGCCTCGTCGCCACGAGCGCGTGGATGGCCGGACGGCTGGGCCGGCCCAGCCCCTCCCGCACCGTACGAGCCCTCTCCCACAAGGAGCAGTGACCGCCATGGACCCCCGTCTCAGCCCCGAACTGGAGGAACTCCGCCGCACGGTGGAGGAGTTCGCCCACGACGTCGTCGCCCCGAAGATCGGCGACTTCTACGAGCGGCACGAGTTCCCGTACGAGATCGTCCGCGAGATGGGCCGCATGGGCCTGTTCGGGCTGCCCTTCCCCGAGGAGTACGGCGGCATGGGCGGCGACTACCTGGCCCTCGGCATCGCGCTGGAGGAACTGGCCCGCGTCGACTCCTCCGTCGCCATCACCCTGGAGGCGGGCGTCTCGCTGGGAGCCATGCCGATCCACCTGTTCGGCACCGAGGAGCAGAAGCGCACCTGGCTCCCGCGGCTGTGCGCGGGCGAGATCCTCGGCGCCTTCGGCCTGACGGAGCCCGACGGCGGCTCGGACGCGGGCGCCACGCGGACGACGGCCCGGCTGGACGCGGACACCGGCGAGTGGGTCATCAACGGCAGCAAGTGCTTCATCACCAACTCGGGCACCGACATCACCGGGCTGGTGACGGTCACGGCGGTGACGGGGCGCAAGCCCGACGGCAGGCCGCTGATCTCGGCGATCATCGTCCCCTCCGGCACGCCCGGGTTCACCGTGGCGCCCCCCTACTCGAAGGTCGGCTGGAACGCCTCCGACACGCGGGAGCTGTCCTTCACCGACGTCCGCGTGCCGGCGGCGAACCTGCTGGGCGAGGAGGGCCGCGGTTACGCGCAGTTCCTGCGCATCCTCGACGAGGGCCGCATCGCGATCGCCGCGCTGGCGACCGGCCTGGCCCAGGGCTGCGTGGACGAGTCGCTGAAGTACGCGAAGGAACGTCACGCCTTCGGCCGCCCGATCGGCGCCAACCAGGCGATCCAGTTCAAGATCGCGGACATGGAGATGAAGGCCTACACCGCCCGTCTCGCCTGGCGCGACGCGGCCTACCGCCTGGTGAGCGGCGAGCGCTTCAAGAAGGAGGCGGCCCTGGCGAAGCTGTACTCCTCCACCGTCGCCGTCGACAACGCCCGCGACGCCACGCAGATCCACGGCGGCTACGGCTTCATGAACGAGTATCCGGTGGCCCGCATGTGGCGCGACTCCAAGATCTTGGAGATCGGCGAGGGCACGAGCGAGGTGCAGCGGATGCTGATCGCCCGGGAGCTGGGGCTCGCCGGCTGAGCCGGGGCGGCCGGGCCGGCGCGGCCGCCGTACGGGAGGGCGGCCCCGCGCCCGGATCGGACGCGCGGCCCGCCCCCCTGGACAGGAACTGAGGTTAGGCTAACCTACCTTCGAACCTGTCCGGCGGGCGCTCCGCCCCGTTCGAAAGCAGTCATGCCCATGCCCAACGCCCGTGCCCTCCCTGTCTCCCGTCGCGGCGTCCTCGCCGCGGGCGGCGTCCTCGGCCTCGGCGCCGCGCTCGCGGCCTGCGGCGACGGCAGCGCGAAAAGCGGCGGTTCGGGCAAGGGGGCCGGGGCCGGCACGTCCGGCTCCTGGACGTTCAAGGACGACCGCGGACAGACCGTCAAGGCCGATCGGACACCGTCGAGCATCGTCGCGTTCGTGGGTGTCGCCGCCGCGCTCCACGACTACGGCGTCCAGGTCAAGGGCGTCTTCGGCCCGACGACGACCAAGGACGGCAGGGCCGACGTGCAGGCCGGCGACATGGACGTCAGCAAGGTGACGGTGCTCGGCAACACCTGGGGCCAGTTCAGCATCGAGAAGTACGCCGCCCTGGCCCCCGACGCCCTCATCTCCACCATGTTCGACGACGCGGGCACCCTCTGGTACGTACCGGAGGAGTCGAAGAAGAAGATCCTCGCCGTCGGCGCCCCGAGTGTCGGCATCTCCGTCTACGACCGCCCGCTGCCCGAGCCCCTGCAGCGCGTGCTCGCCCTCGCCGGGTCGCTCGGCGCCGATGTGAAGGCCGACAAGGTCACGCGGGCCAGGAAGCGCTTCGAGGACGCCGCCGCCCGGCTGCGCGCCGCGGCCAGGGCGAAGCCGGACATCAGGGTGCTGGTCGGCTCCGCGAGCCAGGCCCTGTTCTACGTCTCGGGCTCCGACCTCTCCGTCGACCTGGAGTACTTCAGGTCCCTCGGCGTCCGCCTGGTCGAGCCCCCGGAGAGCGCCAAGGCCAAGGGCGGCGGCTGGTACGAGTCGCTGAGCTGGGAGAACGTCGACAAGTACCCGGCGGACATCATCATGATGGACAACCGCACCTCGGCGGTCCAGCCGGCCGACATCACCGAGGCGACCTGGAGGAAGCTTCCCGCCGTCAAGGCCGGCCAGGTCATCGCACGCAACCCCGAGCCGATCCTCTCCTACGACAAGTGCGCCCCGCTGCTCGACGACCTCGCCCAGGCCATCGAGAACGCCAGGAAGGTCGGCTGACCCACCCGGCAGGGACGCCCGTCCGGCAGGCCCCGCCCCCGCCGGAGGACCTGCCGGCCCGACCGCCCCCTGACCGACCATCAGGAGCACTCATGACGACGGCCGTGGCCGCCCCGTTCCGTTTCTTCTCCCTGCAGGTCGTACGGACGCGGCGGCTCGGCCCGTCGCTCGCCCGGGTCACCTTCGCCGGGTCCGACCTGCACGCCTTCCACTCCCACGGCCGCGACCAGTCCCTGTCGCTGTTCCTGCCGCACCCCGGCCGGCCCGAACCGGTCGTGCCGGTCGAGCTCGGCGACGGCTGGTGGCGCGGCTGGCGCGAACTGCCGGACGACGTGCGGGGGGTGATGCGCTCGTACACCCTGCGGGCGCTGCGGCGCGACCCCGACGAGATCGATGTCGACTTCGTCCTGCACGGCGTCGAGCCGGGTGCCGCGGTCCCCGCCGGCCCGGCCTCCCGCTGGGCCGCGCGCGCCACACCAGGTGACCGGGTGCTGCTGCTCGGCCCGGCCGTCGCCGACAACCGGGCGATCCGCTTCCGGCCGCCCGAGGACACCGACCTGGTGGTGCTGTGGGGCGACGAGACCGCCGTACCCGCCGCGACCGCGGTCCTCGAGTCCCTCCCGGCCGGGCTGCGCGTGCAGGCCTGGCTGGAGGTCCGGCACGCCGGCGACATCCAGGACGTCGCCACCGAGGCCGACGCCGAGGTGACCTGGCTGGTCCGGGACGGGGCCGCCGGTGCCCACCGCCCCGGCGGGGCGGGGGCGACCGCCGCCCCCATGGCCCTGGACGCCCTGCGCGACGCCCGGTTCCCGGCGGGGGCACGCCCCTACGTCTGGATCGCGGGCGAGTCCGGGTGCGTCAGGGCGCTGCGCCGGCACTTCGTCGGCGAGCGCGGGATCGATCGCCGGCGCGTCACCTTCGTCGGCTACTGGCGCCACGGCCTGAGCGAGGAGCAACTGCGCGCCCGGGAGTGAGATCCCGCGAGGCGTGTGCGCGGCAGGATCGGAGCGCCAGTAACTTAGGTTAGGCTAACCTAAGTTACTGAGGCGAGGTTCCGCCCCTCGTCCCGTCCCGCACGGACCGTCCCCACCCATCGGAGGACCCCACATGCGCTCACACCTGCTCAATGACCTGACCGCGGAGCACTACCGCCGCTCCGTGACCGAAGGAGTCGAGCGGGTGGCCGCCAAACTCGCCGCCACCGGACGGCCGTTCACCGGCGTCACGGCCGACGCCCTCGCCCCCCGCATCGAGGAGATCGACCTCGACCGCCCGCTGCACGACACCGCGGCGGTCCTCGACGAACTGGAGGAGGTGTATCTGCGCGACGCGGTCTACTTCCACCACCCGCGCTACGTCGCCCACCTCAACTGCCCGGTCGTCATCCCCGCGCTGGTCGGCGAGGCGGTCCTCTCCGCCGTCAACTCCTCCCTGGACACCTGGGACCAGTCGGCCGGCGGCACGCTCATCGAGCGCCGGCTCGTCGACTGGACCGCCGCCCGCCTCGGCCTCGGCCCCGCCGCCGACGGCGTGTTCACCTCCGGCGGCAGCCAGTCCAACCTCCAGGCGCTGCTGCTGGCCCGCGAGGAGGCCAAGACCGACGACCTCGCCCGGCTGCGGATCCTCACCTCGGAGATCAGCCACTTCAGCGTCCGCAAGTCCGCGCGGCTGCTGGGCCTCGGCCCAAAGGCCGTCATCGCCGTCCCCGTCGACCACGACAAGCGCATGCGGACGGTCGCGCTCGCCCACGAGCTGGAGCGCTGCCGCCGCGAGGACCTGGTCCCCATGGCCGTCGTCGCCACCGCCGGGACCACCGACTTCGGCTCCATCGACCCCCTGCCCGAGATCGCCGGCCTCGCGTCCCAGTACGGCGTCTGGCTGCACGCGGACGCCGCCTACGGCTGCGGCCTGCTGGTCTCGCCCACCCGCCGCCACCTGCTGGACGGCATCGAACACGCCGACTCGGTCACCGTCGACTACCACAAGTCCTTCTTCCAGCCGGTCAGTTCCTCGGCCGTGCTGGTCCGCGACGCGGCGACGCTGCGCCACGCCACCTACCACGCCGACTACCTCAACCCGCGCCGCATGGTGACCGAGCGCATCCCCAACCAGGTCGACAAGTCCCTGCAGACGACCCGCCGCTTCGACGCGCTCAAGCTGTGGATGACCCTGCGCGTGATGGGCGCCGACGGCATCGGCGCACTCTTCGACGGGGTCTGCGACCTGGCGCGGGAGGCCTGGCGGACGCTCGACGCCGACCCCCGCTTCGAGGTGGTCGTCCGCCCGGCGCTGTCCACCCTCGTCTTCCGCCACGTGCCCAAGGCCGTCACCGACCCGGCCGTGATCGACCGCGCCAACCTGTACGCCCGCAAGGCCCTGTCCGCCTCCGGTGAAGCCGTCGTCGCGGGCACCAGGGTCGCCGGCCGGCACTACCTGAAGTTCACCCTGCTCAACCCCGGGACGACGGCGGCCGACCTCGCCACCGTGCTGGACCTGATCGCCGGACACGCCGAGCAGTACCTGGGAGAGTGCCTTGACCGCGCCTGCTGAACCGTCCGGCGCCGTGCACGACTTCGTCGGCATCGGCCTCGGCCCCTTCAACCTCGGCCTGGCCTGCCTCACCGAGCCGATCACCGAGCTCAGCGGCGTCTTCCTGGAGTCCAAGCCCGGCTTCGAGTGGCACCCGGGGATGTTCCTCGACGGGGCCCACCTGCAGACGCCGTTCATGTCGGACCTCGTCACCCTGGCCGACCCGACCTCCCCGTACTCCTTCCTCAACTACCTGAAGGAGCGGGGGCGCCTGTACGCGTTCTACATCCGGGAGAACTTCTACCCGCTGCGGGTCGAGTACGACGCCTACTGCCGCTGGGCGGCCGCCAAGCTGAGCAGCATCCGCTTCGGCACCACGGTGACCGAGGTGACGTACGAGGACGACACCGGTCTGTACGCCGTCCGGACGCACACCGGCGCCGTCCACCGCGCCCGGCACCTGGTCCTCGGCACGGGCACTCCCCCGCACGTCCCGGAGGCCTGCCGCGGCCTGCCCGGCGACGTCATCCACAACTCCCGCTACCTGGAGCACAGGGCGGAACTCCGGCGCAAGCAGTCGATCACGCTGGTCGGCAGCGGCCAGTCCGCCGCCGAGATCTACCACGACCTGCTCTCCGAGATCGACGTCCACGGCTACCGGCTCAACTGGGTGACGCGCTCCCCGCGCTTCTTCCCCCTGGAGTACACCAAGCTGACGCTGGAGATGACGTCGCCCGAGTACGTCGACTACTACCACGCGCTGCCGGAGGCCACCCGCTACCGCCTCACCGAGGCACACAAGGGCCTCTTCAAAGGCATCGACGGCGACCTGATCGACGCGATCTTCGACCTGCTGTACCGCAAGAGCCTCGCCGGACCGGTCCCCACCCGGCTGCTCACCAACTCCTCGCTGCGCGAGGCGGCGTACGCCGACGGCGCCTACACCCTCACCTTCCGCCAGGAGGAGCAGCAGAAGGACTTCACGCTGCGCTCCGAGGGCCTGATCCTGGCGACCGGCTACCGCTACACCGAGCCCGCCTTCCTGCGGCCGGTCCGGCACCGCCTGCGCCGTGACTCCCGCGGCAACTTCGACGTCGCCCGCAACTACGCCGTCGACGTCACGGGCCGGGGCGTCTTCCTGCAGAACGCCGCCGTCCACACCCACAGCGTCACCAGCCCCGACCTGGGCATGGGCGCCTACCGCAACAGCTACATCATCCGTGAGCTGCTCGGCCGCGAGTACTACCCGGTCGAGAAGAGCATCGCCTTCCAGGAGTTCGCCGTATGAGCACGACCGCCGACGCCCCCGGCGCCTTCACCTTCCGCCCCGTGGACCCCGCCGGGGACGCCGGCCTGCTGCACGGCTGGGTCACACACCCCAAGGCGGCGTTCTGGATGATGCAGGACGCCACGCCCGAGGACGTCGAGCGCGCCTACGCGCGGATGGCGGCCGACGAGCACCACCACGCCCTGCTCGGCCTGCACGACGGGGTGCCGGTCTTCCTCATGGAGCGGTACGACCCCGCCCACCGCGAGCTGGCCGGCCTGTACGAGGCGCGGCCCGGCGACGTCGGCATGCACTTCCTGGTCGCACCCACGGACCGGCCCGTGCACGGGTTCACGCGGGCCGTCATCACGGCCGTGCTGCGGCACCTGTTCGACGACGCCGCGACCCGCCGGGTCGTGGTCGAGCCGGATGTGCGCAATACGGCGGTGCGCACGCTGAACGAGGCCGTCGGTTTTGTTCCCGCGACGGAGATCCAGAAGCCGGAGAAGAAGGCGTTGCTGAGTTTCTGCACCCGCGAGCAGTTCGAGAGGGCGGTGGCCGCGTGATGCCCGCCGACGCCGTGGCCCACCTGACCCCCGGCCACTGGGAGCAGGCCAACCGCCTGCTGATCCGCAAGGCGCTCGCCGAGTTCGCGCACGAACGCCTGATCACACCCGAGGCCGGCGGGGACGGCACGTACACCGTCCGCAGCGACGACGGCCTGACCCGCTACCGCTTCACCGCCGGGCGCCGCGCGCTCGACCACTGGCGCATCGACCCGGAGTCGATCACCCGCCGGCGCGGCGGCGCCGAACTCCCGCTCGACGCACTGGACTTCTTCGTCGAGCTGAGAACGTCGCTCGGTCTGAGCGAGGAGATCCTCCCGGTCTACCTGGAGGAGATATCCTCCACGCTCTCCAGCACCTGCTACAAGCTCGCCGCACCGCGGGTCACGTCGGCGGAACTGGCGCGCTCCGGCTTCCAGGACGTCGAGGCCGGCATGACCGAGGGCCACCCCTGCTTCGTCGCCAACAACGGCCGGCTGGGCTTCGGAATCGACGAGTACCTGTCGTACGCGCCCGAGACGGCGCGGCCCGTCCGGCTGGTGTGGCTGGCCGCGCACCGCTCGCGGGCGGTTTTCACGGCGGGCGCCGGCATCGAGTACGAGTCCTTTGTCCGGGGCGAACTGGGACCGGAGACGGTCGACCGCTTCCACCGGCAGCTCACCGGCCAGGGGCTCGACCCTGCCGACTACCTCCTGCTGCCCGTCCACCCCTGGCAGTGGTGGAACAAGCTCACCGTCACCTTCGCCGCCGAGATCGCCCGGCGCCGGCTGGTGTGCCTGGGCGAGGGCGACGACGAGTACCTGGCCCAGCAGTCCGTCCGCACCTTCTTCAACCGGTCCCACCCGGCGAAGCACTACGTCAAGACGGCCCTGTCCGTGCTCAACATGGGCTTCGTGCGCGGGCTGTCCGCCGCCTACATGGAGGCCACCCCGGCCATCAACGACTGGCTCGCCCGGCTCGTCGAGAGCGACCCGGTACTGAGGGCGACCGGCCTGACGATCATCCGCGAGCGGGCCGCGGTGGGCTACCGGCACCTGGAGTACGAGGCGGCGACGGACCGTTACTCGCCCTACCGCACGATGCTGGCCGCGCTGTGGCGCGAGAGCCCGGTGCCGTCGCTGCGTGAGGGCGAGTCCCTGGCCACCATGGCCTCCCTGCTGCACGTGGACCACACGGGCGCGTCCTTCGCCGGCGCGCTGGTCGAGCGGTCCGGCCTGGCGCCGGCCGAGTGGCTGCGCGGCTATCTGCGCGCCTATCTCACCCCGCTGCTGCACAGCTTCTACGCCTACGACCTGGTGTTCATGCCGCACGGCGAGAACGTGATCCTGGTGCTGGAGGACGGCGCGGTGCGGCGGGCGGTCTTCAAGGACATCGCGGAGGAGATCGTCGTGATGGACCCGGACGCGGTGCTGCCGCCCGAGGTCCGCCGGATCCGGGTGGAGGTGCCGGAGGACAGGAAGCTGCTGTCCATCTTCACGGACGTGTTCGACTGCTTCTTCCGGTTCCTGGCGGCGCTCCTCGCCGACGAGGGGATCCTGGCGGAGGACGGCTTCTGGCGGACGGTCGCCGAGGTGGCCCGCGAGTACCAGGAGTCGGCGCCGGAACTCGCCGGCCGCTTCCGGGAGTACGACCTGTTCGCGCCCGAGTTCGCGCTGTCCTGCCTGAACCGGCTCCAACTGCGCGACAACCGCCGGATGGTGGACCTGGCCGACCCGTCCGGCGCGCTCCAGCTGGCCGGCACCCTGCGCAACCCCCTCGCGGAGCTGTAGCTCCGCCGACGACGGACGGGCACCCCGGAGTACGGTCCTCCGGGGTGCCCGTCGGTGCCGCCGGCCGCCGGGCCCGCTCGGCCCGCCCGTTCAGCCGCCGGGCCGGTTCATGGCTCGGCCCGTCAGCCGTTCGGCCCGTCAGCCGCTCAGCCGTTCGGCCAGGGGACCTGCGGCGACCGGTAGTAGCCGATCCCGAGCGCGTCCCAGCGCGGCGCCTGCGCGGCGAGCCGCACCCGGTAGCCGTCCCAGTCGTGGGTGGACGCGGGCGACCAGCCGAGTTCCGCGGCGCCGGGCAGCCTGGGGAAGGCCATCTGCTCGATGTGCGCGGAGGTCGACAGGGTCTCCGACCACAGCGGGGCCTCCACGCCCCGGACCGCCTCGGCGGGCACTCCGGGAAGGTAGGTGCCGGGGTCCCAGTCGTAGGAACGCCGCACCTCGACATAGCCCGCCCAGGCGAGCCCCAGCGGGGTGTCCTTGGTGTACTTCATGTCCAGGTAGACCCGGTCGGCCGGGGACAGGATCAGTCCGGTCCCGTTCCGCGCGGCCTGCGCGACCTGCGCCTTCTCGGCCGCGGAGGTGTTGTCCAGGCCCCAGTACTGGGCGAGCGCGCCCTTGACGGGGGTGGCGCCGGTCAGCTGGTGCCAGCCGATCACCGTCTTGCCGTACCCGGCGACGACCGGCTGCACCCGGTCCATGAACTTCACGTAGTCGTCGTGGCTCGTGGAGTGGGCCTCGTCCCCGCCGATGTGCAGGTAGCGGCCGGGCGTGAGCGCGGCCAGCTCGCGGACGACGTCGTCGACGAAGTCGTAGGTGACCTCCTTGTCCACGCACAGCGAGCTGAAGCCCACGCTGGTGCCGGTGTACAGGGGCGGCGCGACGCCGTCGCAGTTCAGCTCGGCGTAGGAGGACAGCGCCGCGTTGGTGTGGCCCGGCATGTCGATCTCGGGGACGACCTCCAGGTAGCGGGAGGCGGCGTAGCGGACGATCTCCCGGTAGTCGCCCTTGGTGTAGTGACCGCCCGGCCCGCCCCCGACCTCGGTGGAGCCTCCGTGCGCGGCCAGGCGCGGCCAGGAGTCGATCGCGATGCGCCAGCCCTGGTCGTCACTGAGGTGCAGGTGCAGCTTGTTGATCTTGTAGAGGGCGAGTTCGTCGATGTAGCGCTTGACCTGCGCGACGGTGAAGAAGTGCCGGGAGACGTCGAGCATCGCGCCCCGGTAGCCGTAGCGGGGCCGGTCCTCGATGGTGCCGCCCGCGACCAGCCACGGGCCGGGCTGCACGGTGTCCTTCTCGACGGCCGCGGGCAGCAGCTGACGCAGGGTCTGCACGCCGTGGAAGAGACCGGCCGGCTCACGGGCGGTCAGCGTCACCCCCGCGCGGCCGCTGTGCAGGCGGTAGCCCTCGGCGCCGAAGGGGCCGTCGGCCAGGCGCAGTTCGATCCCGCCGTGACCGTGGGTGGTCACGGGCAGGCGGTAGCCGGTGGAGGGGCGGAGCACGTCCGCGAGGTAGTCGCCGATCCGGCGGGCCGCGGGCGAGCCGTCGACGCGGATGGAGGTGCCGGGGCCGATGCGGTACGCCGGTCCCTGCGCCGCCACCGAGGCCGGGGCGGGGACCACTTGGCCGAGCGGAGTGGCGGCGCGCTGCCGGTCCCCGGGCGCCGCGCCCGTGGCGAAGGCGCCGGCCGCCGCCAGGAGGACGAGGGCGCCGAGGACGCGGGTCGCCCGGGCCCTGCGGGCGGGGCGGGCCGGGAGGAGGGTGCGGGCCGGGCGGAACGTGCGGGTCTTGCGGGGAGTCGTGCTGTGGTGCCGTCTCACATGCGCTCCCATCACTCGACTCGAGGGCCGGGCGGCCCCGACGGGTATAGACCACTCTCTCGCGAAAGCACGGTGAAGCCATCCCCCCTCGGCGGAAATCATGGCGGGAATCATCCGGAAGGACGGCACCGGGAGTTCACCGCGACGCCCCGCGGGGCGATCCGCACGGGACGGCGACGCCGGCCTGCCCGTCCGCGCCGGGTTCTCGCGAACTCGTCGTTCCGCGGCTTGCGTTGCGAGCTGCCGCACCCAACGGGGCGCCACCGCCCGGCTCGTCCACCGCCCCGCCGCCGGTGCCGCGGAGGAGGCGCGGCCGGTGCGGCGGCGAGCGGGTGCGGCCGGAGGCGAGCAGCCCCGTACGGCCCCGGGGCGGACCCGCCGACAGCGGTGCGCGAGGAGCCCGCCCGGTGGTACCGGCGCGTCCCCGGCCACGGCGGGAACCGGCCGGCGGCTGCCACGCACGAACGGCTCCAAGGTGACGCAGGCCACAAAACAGTAGCTCAGGAGGTCGCTCGCACCCTGCTTTTCACAGGAGACTGCCCGAAATCGGGCACGAATCTTGCGAAACTGCCTCCGGTACCCCAGGATCTACCGGGTGCACGACGAACTTGTTGGTCACCTGACGCGGTCGACGCCCCTGCAGCGGGGCGAGGCGCTGCGTGTGATCCAGGACGTGCTCGCCTACTTCGACGAGACGACCGAGCAGTTCGTCCGTCGCCGCCACCGCGAGCTGCAGGCCCTCGGCCTGGTGAACGCGACGATCTTCGAACGGATCGAGGCGGACCTGAAATACCGCGCGGTGGCGCCGCCGGAGCTCTCGCTCCGGCAGCTGCGACGCATCGTCTACGGCTGAGCCTCGGCTGAGAACGGAATACGTACATATGTGTGGAATCGTCGGATACATCGGGAAGCGCGACGTGGCTCCCCTGCTCCTGGAGGGCCTGCAGCGGCTGGAGTACCGGGGCTACGACTCGGCCGGCATCGTCGTCACCTCGCCCAAGACGGCCGGGCTGAAGATGGTCAAGGCCAAGGGCCGGGTGCGTGACCTGGAGGCCAAGGTCCCGGCGCGCTTCAAGGGCACCACCGGCATAGCGCACACCCGCTGGGCCACCCACGGCGCCCCGTCCGACGTGAACGCCCACCCGCACATGTCGGCCGACAACAAGGTCGCCGTCGTCCACAACGGCATCATCGACAACGCCTCCGACCTGCGCCGCAAGCTGGAGGCCGAGGGCGTCGAGTTCCTCTCCGAGACCGACACCGAGGTGCTCACCCACCTCATCGCGCGTTCTCAGGCCGAGACCCTGGAGGAGAAGGTCCGCGCCGCCGTCCACCTGGTCGAGGGCACCTACGGCATCGCCGTGATGCACGCCGACTTCGCCGACCGCATCGTCGTGGCCCGCAACGGCTCCCCGGTCGTCCTCGGCATCGGCGAGAAGGAGATGTTCGTCGCCTCCGACGTCGCCGCGCTGGTCGCCCACACGCGGCAGATCGTCACCCTCGACGACGGCGAGATGGCCACCCTCAAGGCCGACGACTTCCGCACCTACACCACCGAGGGCACCCGGACGACCGCCGAGCCGACCACCGTCGAGTGGGAGGCCGAGTCCTACGACATGGGCGGCCACGACACCTACATGCACAAGGAGATCCACGAGCAGGCCGACGCCGTGGACCGTGTGCTGCGCGGCCGCATCGACGACCGGTTCGCCACCGTGCACCTCGGGGGGATCAACCTCGACGCCCGCGAGGCGCGCGCCGTGCGCCGTGTGAAGATCCTCGGCTGCGGCACCTCGTACCACGCGGGCATGATCGGCGCCCAGATGATCGAGGAGCTGGCCCGCATCCCCGCGGACGCCGAGCCCGCCTCCGAGTTCCGCTACCGCAACGCGGTCGTGGACCCCGACACCCTCTACATCGCGGTCTCGCAGTCCGGTGAGACGTACGACGTGCTGGCGGCCGTCCAGGAGCTCAAGCGCAAGGGCGCCCGGGTCCTCGGCGTCGTCAACGTGGTGGGCTCGGCGATCGCCCGCGAGGCGGACGGCGGCGTCTACGTCCACGCCGGCCCCGAGGTCTGCGTGGTGTCCACCAAGTGCTTCACCAACACCACGGTCGCCTTCGCCCTGCTGGCCCTGCACCTCGGCCGCATCCGCGACCTGTCGGTCCGCGACGGCAAGCGCATCATCGAGGGCCTGCGCAGGCTGCCGCAGCAGATCTCCGAGATCATGAAGCAGGAGGAGGAGATCAAGAAGCTGGCGGAGACCTACGCCGACGCCCGCTCGATGCTCTTCATCGGCCGGGTGCGGGGCTACCCGGTGGCCCGTGAGGCCTCCCTGAAGCTCAAGGAGGTCTCGTACATCCACGCCGAGGCCTACCCTGCCTCCGAGCTGAAGCACGGTCCGCTCGCCCTGATCGAGCCGGCCATGCCCACGGTCGCGATCGTGCCGGACGACGACCTGCTGGAGAAGAACCGCGCGGCGATGGAGGAGATCAAGGCCCGCAGCGGCAAGATCCTCGCCGTCGCCCACCAGGAGCAGGAGAAGGCCGACCAGACGATCGTCGTCCCGAAGAACGAGGACGAGCTGGACCCGATCCTCATGGGCATCCCGCTGCAGCTCCTCGCCTACCACACGGCGCTGGCCCTGGGCCGGGACATCGACAAGCCGCGCAACCTGGCCAAGTCGGTGACGGTGGAGTAACTCCCCGCCGACGGAAGCGGATGAGCGGCCCTCCGCGCGCGCACGGCGCCGGGGGCCGCTCCTTCGTCGTTCGGGGGCCGGGGCCGGTGCGCGGCGGGACGTCCGTCCCGCGCGGGGGGCCGTCGGGCCGGGAGCGGCAGCCGGGACCGGGCGCCGGCGGCTCAGGGGATGACGACCACGGGACGCCGCGCCCGCTTGGCGAGCCGCCCGGCGACGGACCCGAAGATGCGCCCGACGATTCCGTGCGTGGAGCCCACCACGATGGCGTCCGCCTCGTACTCCCTGCCGACCTCCTCGAGTTCGTGGCAGATGTCCCCGCCGCGCTCGACCAGGATCCAGGGCACCTCGGTGAGGTGGTCGGCACAGGCGAGTTCAAGTCCCAGGACCTCGGTGCGATGGTCCGGGACGTCCACGAAGACCGGCGGCTCGCAGCCCGCCCACACCGTGGTCGGCAGCCGGTTGGCGACGTGCACGATGATCAGCCCCGAGCGGGAGCGCAGCGCCATGCCGACCGCGTAGGCGAGGGCTCGTTCACTGGACGTCGAGCCGTCGAAGCCGACGACCACGCCGTGCTGGAACGCCGGGTCGCACGCGGGGCGCGACTCTTCCGCCGCCAGGGGATCGGCCGCCGTCGGATCGGCGACCGGCCGCTTGCGGTCCGCGGGTTCGAAGAATTCGTGACCGGCCATGGCTGTCTCGGCGTTGTGGTCCTTCATGGGGGACAACGGGGGTGCGGCGGAGTAGTGTCCGGGAATCGTCTTCCCGGGGCCATACCCGCAAGGGTACGGCGGCACGCCTCCTTCGCCCAGATTCCGCGCACTCTCCGTGGCGGTCCCCCGGAGCATGCACGAGTGCCGCCCGTAACGCAATGGTTGCTGCCCCGTACAGGCGGTTTGCACGGGATTCACCGAACGCGACCGGACGGTGACCGGTCCGGTCCGGGGGCTGTCCGGCGGAGCAGTCCGGAGGGGACCCCGGCCCCGCGTCTCGCAGCCCAGGTGGGCGGGGTCCGGCGCGTGCGGCTGCACGAGGAGGAGGGCGTCGACGCGGAGTGCCGGCAACCGACGACAACGCCACGGGCGGGCGTGCCGGGCCCCGCGTCTCCGGCGTGATCCGCCGGACAGCGCCGAGGCTGTCCGGCCCGTCGCGGTGCCGCACAGTGACCGAGCGCCCGAACGGGCGTTGATCCCCGGTGAACCGCCGCAGCAGGGAGCACGCCGTGTCCGGACCCCGCCCCACCCCCGAGCGACGCCCGTCGCCGCGCCCCACGCCCGACACCGCGGGGGACGTGGTCCGTTGGGCGGCCTTCAGCTGTGTCCTCGTGCCGGCCGTGCTGCTCTGCTACGACACCTCGCCGGCCGGGGCGGCCGGCACCGCCCTGGGCCTGGCCGCCGCCACCGCGGTCTGCCGGGTGCTGCTGCGGATGTCCGAACGGGGCACGGCACGCCTGCTCACGCAGGAGTCCGTGCCGCACCGCGGCCGTCACCACAGGACCGGCACCGGGGCCCATCGCGGCGGGCGGCGCCCGGGGTCGCATACACCGGTCAGCTGACCGGTTTCCGCGCACGCGCCCGTAGCTTTTCAGCCAACTTCTCGAACCCGTGCATCACCTGCCCCCCGGACCCCCCAACCCCCGTTCCACCTGCACCGGAAGGGTCCGCAGGGCCGCGCGCACCCTACGTGGATTGGCCACCGCGACGAGGCGCACTTCCCTGCGCCCTCCCCGAGTGCAACGCTTCGTGATCGAATGCTTCACGCCAAGTTGCCATGTCGACAATGCGCCGGGTGCGGAACTGGTCATCGCGGCGCAGCGCGACACAGTAGATTCGATCTTGACCGTCTACGGCGGGGGACTCGTGCAGGACCGAGGGGAAACGTGCAGGAGCGACACGACCGAGGAGCCGCGACCACCGAGGGGGGCTTAGCAGTATGAGCCACGACTCCACTGCCGCGCCGGAAGCCGCGGCCCGGAAGCTGTCCGGGCGACGCCGCAAGGAGATCGTCGCGGTGCTGCTGTTCAGCGGCGGCCCCATCTTCGAGAGTTCCATACCGCTTTCGGTGTTCGGGATTGACCGCCAGGACGCCGGAGTGCCGCGCTACCGACTGCTGGTGTGCGGCGGCGAGGAAGGCCCGCTGCGGACCACAGGGGGCCTGGAACTCTCCGCACCGCATGGGCTGGAGGCGATCTCGCGCGCGGGCACCGTCGTGGTGCCGGCCTGGCGCTCGATCACCTCACCGCCACCGGACGACGCGCTCGACGCCTTGCGCCGGGCCCACGAGGAGGGCGCCCGCATCGTCGGCCTGTGCACCGGCGCGTTCGTGCTGGCGGCGGCGGGCCTGCTGGACGGCCGTCCGGCGACCACACACTGGATGTACGCGCCGACGCTGGCGAAACGCTATCCGTCGGTGCACGTCGATCCGCGGGAACTGTTCGTCGACGACGGAGACGTGCTGACATCGGCCGGCACGGCCGCGGGCATCGACCTGTGCCTGCACATCGTGCGGACGGACCACGGCAACGAGGCGGCCGGCGCGCTGGCCCGCCGCCTGGTGGTCCCGCCGCGCCGCAGCGGCGGGCAGGAGCGCTACCTCGACCGGTCTTTACCGGAGGAGATCGGCGCCGACCCGCTCGCGGAGGTCGTCGCCTGGGCGCTGGAGCACCTCCACGAGCAGTTCGACGTGGAGACGCTGGCGGCGCGGGCGTACATGAGCCGCCGTACGTTCGACCGCCGCTTCCGGTCGCTGACCGGGAGTGCGCCGCTGCAGTGGCTGATCACGCAGCGGGTGCTCCAGGCGCAGCGTCTGCTGGAGACGTCGGACTACTCGGTGGACGAGGTCGCGGGCCGCTGCGGCTTCCGCTCGCCGGTGGCGCTGCGCGGCCACTTCCGGCGGCAGCTCGGCTCCTCCCCGGCCGCCTACCGGGCGGCGTACCGGGCGCGCAGGCCGCAGGGCGAGAGGCCGGGCGACGGCGAGCAGCAGGCCGGCCCGGGGAGCGCCGGGGCGGCGAACGGCTCGGCCGCCGGCATGCACCGTCCGGTGCATGCCGGCGTACCGGACCACGCGGGTCCCGCGCCGTCCCTCCACCCGGACGGCCCGCTCCCGCACCAGGCCCGCCGCTCACCGGCGGCCAGCGGGGTCGGCTCCGGGGCGCTGTCGGCGAGCCTGCCGGGCCAGCGGAGCGGTAGCTGAGCAGGGGCCCGCCGGGGGACGTCCCCCGCGGGCCCCTCGCCCGTACCCCACACCTCCCCGCCCGCCCGCGGGGGCCGACGAGAGGTGAACGGAACGCCGGGGCTCCGCCGCGCCCACCCGGCCGGGATCTCCACCCCCGCCGGACCCGGCCGCGAGGAGCCGTCACGCCTGCCAGGGCCCACGCCTCGGCCCGCCCGCGGTCCGACGGCGACGCCCGAAGCCGGACGGCGGGCCGTCCGGTGAGCGGGCCGGCCGGGGGTCAGGGGCGGCCTGCGCGCAGAAGCGGCCCGCACACCCGGCCCGACCTCGCCGCGCCGCGCCGTAAGGTGAGACACATGAACGATCGCATGGTGTGGATCGACTGCGAGATGACCGGCCTCTCGCTGTCCGACGACGCTCTCATCGAGGTTGCCGCCCTCGTCACCGACTCCGAGCTGAACGTGCTCGGCGAAGGCATCGACATCGTCATCCGCCCGCCGGACGCGGCGCTGGAGACGATGCCGGAGGTGGTGCGTGAGATGCACACCGCGTCCGGCCTGCTCGACGAACTGGCCGGCGGCACGACACTGCAGGATGCCGAGGAGCAGGTCCTCGCCTACGTACGCGAGCACGTCAAGGAGCCCGGCAAGGCGCCCCTGTGCGGCAACTCGGTGAGCACCGACCGCGGCTTCCTGCTGCGCGACATGCCGGCGCTGGAGCAGTACCTGCACTACCGGATCGTCGACGTGTCCTCGATCAAGGAGCTGGCCCGGCGCTGGTACCCGCGGGCATACTTCAACAGCCCGCAGAAGAACGGCAACCACCGCGCCCTGGCCGACATCCGCGAGTCGATCGCGGAGCTGCGCTACTACCGGGAGGCCGTCTTCGTGCCGCAGCCCGGTCCCGACTCCGACACCGCCAAGGCGATCGCGGCCAAGCACGTCCTGCCTGCTCAACAGGGCTGACGGGGGCACGCCGAGGGGCGCCGCGAAACGCGGGCGCGAGCACCCCTTCGGACCCTGTACACTTTTTCTCGGCCGGTCAGGGAAACGACTTCTGTGAACCGCCGGTCATGGTGGGTGTAGCTCAGCTGGTAGAGCACCTGGTTGTGGTCCAGGATGTCGCGGGTTCAAGTCCCGTCACTCACCCTTGACAACCGAGGCCCGACCTGCGGAAACAGGTCGGGCCTCGGTGTTTCTCGTCACGGTGCGTCCACACCGCGCCAGCACCACCACCACACCGGCGGCGAACACACCCAGCGCCGCATCAGAACGCCCCTCAGCCACAACGACCCCTCCCTCGGCAACGCCCACGCTATGGACCAGGCAGCACGCGAGCTAGGCAGTGTTCCTGATTGGGATCCGCGGGCACTCGGAGCGTGAGGATCGCATCTTGGAGATGCCTCTCCTTGATGCTCGATGACTCGGTTCGTTGTGGCGGGGTGCTGCGGCGGGTGTTTTGATCGCCGGGGGTTGGGGAGCGGCTCGCGTCTCGTTGAGGCGCGGGCCTGCGCGGCGCAGAAGCACTCATGCAAGGAACGGTGCGGTCAGGTTGGTGGTGAGTGCTGCCAGCCGGGCGCGGGCCTGCGAATCGTATGCCTGTGGGTGTGCGGGCTGGTCGTCGTATCGGTCGAAGTACTGTCCTGTGGTGTGCTCCAGGTTTGGGTCAGCGATGAGACGTAGCGTCGGCTGAGCACCGTCGTCGAGGCTTGTGGCGGGGGTGAAGCCGCTCTGCCGGACCATGGAGGTATCCATCAGGTGTGCTGGGTGCAGTGCATTGACGGTGACCTGGTGGGGCGCCGACTCGGCTGCCAGGTCGAAGGTGGCCATGATCAGAGCTAGTTTGCTGCGGCAGTAGGCGTGCACTCCGTCGTAGTCGCGTTCCAGCATCACGTCGTCGAAATGGATGGGCGTCTGCCCAGCCGAGGCGACGTTGACCACCCGCGAGGGCCACGAGGCGACCAGAAGCGGGAGGAGTCGGCGGGTGAGAACGTACGGCGCCAGGTGGTTGACGGCGAAACGTAGTTCGTGGCCCTGGCGGCTTGTCTGCCGAACGGTCGGGTCGGTGCCACCGCCCACGGCGGCGTTGTTGACCAGTACGTCGAGCCGCGGCTCGGCGGCGAGGACGGCGTCGGCCAGCGTGCTCACCTGCTCAAGGTCGGCCAGGTCGGCCCGGTAGGTACGCACCGAGACTTCCGGGGCCTGCGCCCGTATCTCGTCGGTGGCCGTTGCAAGCCGCTGCTGGTCGCGTCCGTGAAGCAGCAGCGTGGCGCCGCGGGCTGCCAGGAGCAGGGCGAGGCGGAGCCCCATCCCCTGGGTGGCCCCGGTCAGCAGGACCGTCTTTCCGCGCAGGTCGCCCGGAGTAGCTGCGTGTTCATGCATGCCTTCAGGGATATCAAGGTCTTTACATATATTCCAGTCTTGACTCATCTCAGGGTCGGTAAGCTGAGCGCATGGAGATGCCGCCGCAGGTCCGGCTCGGCCTGAACATCAAACGGGCCGAGCAGGCGCTGATGGCCGCCAAGAGCAGCGCCGTGCGCACGGCCGACCTGACCGTCGCCCAGTACGCCGCCCTGTTGGCCCTCGCCCAGCACCCCGGGATCTCCGCTGCCGCGCTGGCCCGCGACTGCTTGGTCACCCCGCAGGCCATGACCGGAGTGCTCAAGACCCTGCAGGCACGCGGCCTTGTCGAGCGGACGGTGCACCCCTGGCACCAAAGGGTCCTCGAGACCCGGCTCACCGAGGCCGGCCAGCATGCCCTTACTGCCGCCGATACCGAGGCGGTGCGCATCGAACGCCGCCTTGCGGATGAGTTCACCGCCGAGGAACAAGACACTCTCCGTGCCCTGCTGGCCCGCTGCGTCCAGGCGATCGAGCGAGACCACTGAGCTCGCGACGCAACGCCTCTGCGGGGCCCTGCTTCGGATCATGTCGCGGGACGGAGGCTTCGTAGCCAGATGAGCGCGCCGCGTAAGTGGAGTCCGGCCAGGTAGCTCTCGGGTGCCTTGTCGTATCAAGTGCCCACCCCGCGCCACGCTTTGATCTTGTTGATGCTGCGTTCCACCGTGTTGCGGTCGCGGTAGAGCTCGGTGTCGTGCGAGACCGGCCGCCCGCCCCGACGGCCCCTGTTCTTGCGGTGGGCGGCCTGGTCGGCCTTCTCCGGGATGACCCGCTCGCATGCGGCGCCTGCGCAGGTAAGCGCGAGAGTCGTCCATCAGCTGTTCGAAGACGCCGATGTCCCGCCACTGCAGAAACCGGTGGTAGGCAGTCCGCCAGGCGCCGTGCTCGGTCGGCGTCGAAGACCGCGTCCCTGGCATGACGGGACCTGCCGGGCCATACGGTCCAACAGGGCCCGCCGGCCCGGCAGGCTCGCACCGCCCGGAAGGCGCACGCGGCGAGCCAGGCGAACGCGGGCCGGCCGGGCCCCCTGCCTGGCCGGCTACAGCCTGCAGGCCCCGCCCTGGACCCGGACGCGCTGGTGTGCCGGAGGGACGGCCCGCCGGACGACGACAGCCGCGGCACGCCATCCTCGCCGCTGGCGATGGCGCTGGATCCGCAGCGCCGGCAGTACCCGTGAACGTGCAACGGCCCCCATCGCCTCCGGGCGACCGGAGACCAGTCCGTGCACGTCGACCTGTTCACCGGCCCTGGCCACCCCCGCCTCGCTGCCGTCAAGGCCGCGGTCGATGCGTTCCCGCTCGGGGCGCCCCGGCAGGCCCCGCCGGCAGACCACCTGCGGGCGCGGCTCACGCGGGCCTGGGCGGCTCGCCACTCGGCACCGAACCACCGCGACGTCGTCGGCGCGCTGTTGCCGGACCTGATCCGGGACGCGCAGGCGGCGGTGCGGCAGGCCGATACCGGCGCGGAGCGGCGCGCGGCGCACGCAGTCCTCGCTGAGGTGTACTCCCTCACGCAGTTCATCGTCGCCTACCAGCCCGACGCTGCGCTGCTGTGGCGCGTCGCCGAGCGCGGCCTGATTGCGGCTCAGGAGTCCGAGGACGCGCACGCCATCGGCGTCGCCGCATGGCTGGCCGCGCAGGCCCACCGCGATGCCGGGCCGACTCACTTCGACGCGGCCGACGAGGTCAACCTGCAGACCCTCGCCTACCTGGAGCCCCTGCTGCCGGACGCCAGTGACGACGTCCTCGCCATCACCGGCGCGCTCACCTTCGAAGCCGGGTACACCGCCGCGCGCCGCGGGGAGACCGGCACAGCGTGGCGGTACTGGGACCAGGCCCGCGAGATGGCCGGCCGACTGCCCGCCGACTACTACCACCCCGTCACCAGCTTCAGCCGGGCCATCATGGGCGCGCACGCCGTCACCGTCGCGGTCGAACTCCACCAGGGCGGCGAGTCCGTACGGCAGGCGGCCGCCGCGGACGCCGTCACCATCCCGTCCCGGCCGCGCCGGGCCCGGCACCGCATCGAGGAAGCCCGCGGCTACCAGCTCGACGGGCAGCCGGGCGTCGCACTCGCCACGCTGGACAAGGCGCACGAGGCGGCGCCGGAGACGATCCGCTACAACGGCTACGCGAAGCGGATCGTGCTTGAGGAGTGCGAGGCCAAGAGCCCGGACCGTCGCCGGCGCGCGTCCGAGCTGGCGGTGAAGCTGGGCCTCCTCGCCGCGTAGCCAAGGGGGCACAATCTGTGCCCCTGCCGCCGGACGGTCGCCCCTACGGTCGTGTGTGTGACGTGCAGCACCGCCCCCGTGGAGGCATTACCCATGCCCGAGCCCCTGAGCCCGCCCCGCCCTGACGCGCCGTCGGCCGCCATGCTGCCGCTGCCCAGGACCGGCGGGCTCCTGCCCGAGCAGATCCGCGGCGCGGCCTGCGTGTGGTGCAAGGCGGAGCTGGACAACGGCACGGCCGTCGACCTCGGCGACGCCGTCGGCTTCCTGCAGGCAGCCGGTGAGATGTTCGACGCGGTGTACTCGGTGTACGGCGCGGCGTGGTTCGCCGACCCGGACCTACTGATGCCGGCCGTCCATGAGCGGCTGCGGCCGGGGGGCCGGCTGGTGTTCTCCCAGCGACCGCCGGTCGAAGGCTGCTACGGCTGCCAGGCCTCGTACATTCCGCGCGGGGTGGATGAGGATCCGCTCGTGGTGAAGCGGTGGGACTACGCGCCATCGACGTGGAAGCGTCTGCTCGCTGAGTACGGCTACCGGGACGTGCGCACGGTGGTGGTGCCGGCGCCGCCGGGCCCGCGTGAGGTGGGCACGCTCATCGTCGTGGCCCGCGCCTGACTGGTTGTGGCAGCCTGGCTCCCCGCTCGTCTGCTCTGCTGGGCCGGGTGGGCGGGGCCGTTCAGCGCACGAGGTACTCGAGCGGCACGCCGGTAGCGAAGGCGATGCGGATCAGGGTGTCCAGCTTCGGTGAGGCGTGCCCTTGCTCGATGCGGCTGTAGCTCGCCACGTCCACGCCGCTGCGGCTGCAGACCTCGAGCTGGGTGAGGTTGTGGTGCTCATGCACGCGGCGGATCTGCTCCCCTACCTGGCGACATCGTCGGCATCACCGCAGGTCACAATACGCTTTCAAGACAGGTTCAAGTCCCGTCACTCCCCCTCGTCCGAGAGGCCGATGATCCGCACGGTTCGGATCATCGGCCTCTCACGTGTGCGGCGTGCCCGGCGCTGGTGGGTGGGCCGGCGGGCGTCCGCTCGCCCCGGGGCCCCGGCTCAGGACGAGTCCCGCACGATCAGCTGCGTCGGCAGCACCGCGTGCGTGCGCTCCGTGCTCCGGGACGCCGCCGGGCGGCGGTCGGCGATCTCCCTCTGGAGCAGGTGGATCATCTCGCGGCCCATCTCCTGGATGGGCTGCCGGACGCTGGTCAGCGGCGGGTCCATGTGGCGGGCGATGGCGGAGTCGTCGTAGCCGACCAGGGCCACGTCGTCCGGGATGCGGTGGCCGGCCTCACGCAGCACCTGGCGGGCGCCTGCCGCCGTCACGTCCGAGGCGGCGAAGACCGCGTCCAGGTCGGGCCTGCGCCGCAGCAGTCGCGCCATCGCACGGCGGCCGCCCTCCTCGGTGAAGTCGCCGGGCTCGATCAGGAGGTCGTCCACCTCGTGGCCCGCCTCCAGCAGCGCGTCCCGGTAGCCGTCGACGCGGCGCTGGGCGCCGTACACGTCCAGCCGGCCGGTGATGTGGGCGATGCGGCGGCGGCCCCGTTCCATGAGGTGCTCCACCGCCGAGCGGGCGCCGCCGTAGTTGTCGGAGTCCACCGAGGCCAGCGTCTCCCGCGCCGACCTCGGACCGCTGATCACCGCGGGGATCTCCAGCTGGGCGAGCATGTCGGGCAGCGGGTCGTCGGCGTGCACCGACACCAGCAGGACGCCGTCGACCCGGTGCGCCGCCAGGTACTGGGCCAGCCGCTGCCGCTTGCGGTCACTGCCCGCGAAGGTCAGCAGCAGCTGCATCTGGGTGTCCGCCAGCTCGGCTCCGACTCCGCGCAGCATGTCCGAGAAGTAGGGCTCCGCGAAGAATCGGGTCTCCGGTTCCGGGACCACGAGCGCGATCGCGTCGGTGCGGTTGGCCGCCAGGGCCCGGGCCGCATTGTTGGGGACATAGCCGAGTTCGGCGACGGCCGCCTCGACCGCGGCGCGTGTGGCGTCACTGACCCGGGGCGAGCCGTTGATCACGCGTGAGACGGTGCCGCGCCCCACACCGGCGCGTGCGGCGACCTCTTCGAGGGTCGGCCGACCACCGCTTCGGCCCCGCACTCCGTGGCTTGCCATCGGGCCCCACCTCCCACCGTCGTCATGCCTCTGGCCTTGGAATCTAACAGTCCCACCGGCACGGGAACCGTCCTCGGGGGCCGCCCGGGCCGGCCCCCCTCCCGACCCCTCCTGGCCCGCGGTCCGCCCCGGTCCCGGAAGGCCTCAACTCCCGCCAGTTAACGGCCCGATAACTCCGCACACCTCGCGACGCGCACTCCCTTGACACCCCCGCCCGAACCGGCGACCCTTCAACTCATCACTAGTGGGAGCGCTCCCACGGTACCTGACCCGTACACAACCCGCACGTTCCCCGCCCGAGCCGCAGCGAAAACATACGGGCCTGCCTGCACATGGCCGGGGGGTCGGCACGTCAGGGCAACAGGAGGACGCAATGCGAGCACGTACCCTCCCCCCTTCTCGGCTCGGCTCGAGCGGGGGGACCGCAATCGGCCGCAGGGCGGTGGTCCTGGCGGCGGTCACGACGCTGGGCGCCGGGCTGCTGGCCGGCTGTGCCGACGACGGCAAGGACTCGTCCGACTCGTCCGGCGGCGGCAAGACCACCATCACGCTGGGCCTCTTCGGCACCCAGGGCTTCAAGGAGGCCGGCCTCTACGCCGAGTACCAGAAGCTGCACCCCGAGATCAAGATCCAGGAGAACGTCACCGAACGCAACGAGAACTACTACCCGGCGCTCGTCAACCACCTCACCACCAACAGCGGTCTGATGGACGTCCAGGCCGTCGAAGTCGGCAACATCGCCGAGGTGGTCCAGACCCAGGCGGACAAGCTCCGGGACCTGTCCAAGGTTTCGGGCGTGAACAAGAGCAGCTGGCTGGACTGGAAGTGGCAGCAGGCCACCACCAAGGACGGCCGGACCGTCGGCCTCGGCACCGACATCGGCCCGATGGCGATCTGCTACCGCAAGGACCTCTTCGAGAAGGCGGGCCTGCCCGGCGACCGCGCCCAGGTCGGCCGGCTGTGGGCGGGCGACTGGAGCAAGCTCGTCGACACGGGCCGGCAGTACGAGAAGAAGGCGCCCGGCGGCACCTACTTCATGGACTCCCCCGGCGGTCTGCTCAACGCCATCCTCGGCAGCGAGAAGGAGAAGTTCTACGACGCCTCGGGCAAGGTCGTCTACAAGACCAACCCGGCCGTCAGGAAGGCCTTCGACCTGACCGCCTCGGCCGCCGAGGACGGACTGGTCGGCTCCCAGACGCAGTTCCAGCCGACCTGGGACCAGACCATCGCCAACAGCAAGTTCGCCGCCGTCGCCTGTCCGCCCTGGATGCTCGGCTACCTCAAGGGCAAGTCGAAGCCGCAGGACGCGGGCAAGTGGGACGTCGCCCCCGCGCCGAAGGCCGGCAACTGGGGCGGCACCTTCCTCGCGGTGCCCAGGAACGGCAAGCACGTCAAGGAGGCGGAGGAGCTGGTCGCCTGGCTGACCGCGCCGAAGCAGCAGGCCAAGCTGTTCGCCGTCCAGGGCAGTTTCCCGAGCGCCCCGGCCGCCTACGAGATGCCCGAGGTCAAGGACGCGAAGAACGCGATGACCGGTGACGCGCCGATCGGCGAGATATTCGCCCAGGCCGCCAAGTCCATCCCGCTGCAGGCCATCGGTCCGAAGGACCAGATCATCGGGGCCGGCCTCGGTGACAACGGCGTCGTCCTCGTGACGAAGGGCAAGTCGCCCGAGGAGGCCTGGAAGACGGCGACGAAGACGATCGACAACAACCTGGAGAAGTGACCGGCATGTCACCCCGGCACGACACCGCCGCGCCCCCCGTCAAGGACGGGGGCGCGGCCCCGGTCCGCGGTCCCGCCGCGCCCGCCGCGCAGGCGCAGGCGCAGACGGAGGCGAAGCGCCGGGCCCGGCTGTCCCGCCGCTGGCAGCGGGACATGCGCTGGAGCCCCTACGCGTTCGTCTCCCCCTTCTTCCTGTTCTTCGTGGCGTTCGGCCTGTTCCCGCTGGTGTACACCGGCTGGGCCTCGCTCCACACGGTGGAGCTGACCGCGCCCACCGACATGGAGTGGGCGGGTCTGCGCAACTACACCCGGATCTTCGACGACGACTTCTTCTGGAACGCCGCGAAGAACACCCTGACCATCGGGATCATCTCGACGGTGCCGCAGTTGATGATGGCGATGGGCCTGGCGCACATCCTCAACTACAAGCTGCGCGGCTCCACCTTCTACCGGGTCGCGATGCTCAGCCCGTACGCGACCTCGATCGCCGCCGCCTCCCTGGTCTTCGTGCTGCTGTTCGGCCGTGACTACGGAATGATCAACTGGGCGCTGCACTTCGCCGGTGTCGACCCCGTCGACTGGCAGAACGACAAGTGGCCGTCGCAGATCGCGGTGTCCTCCATCGTCATCTGGCGCTGGACCGGCTACAACGCGCTCATCTACCTGGCGGCCATGCAGGCGATCCCGCAGGACCTGTACGAGTCGGCGGCGCTGGACGGCGCCAACCGCTGGCGGCAGTTCGTGCACGTGACGCTGCCGCAGCTGCGCCCGACGATCCTGTTCACCACCGTGGTGTCGACGATCGGCGCGAGCCAGCTCTTCGGCGAGCCGCTGCTGTTCGACTCCATCAAGGGCGCCTCGGGCGGTGCCAACCACCAGTTCCAGACGCTGGGCGTCTACCTGTACGAGCAGGGCTGGGTCAACCAGCACCTGGGCCGCGCCTCCGCGATCGCCTGGACGATGTTCCTGATCCTCATCCTGATCGGGGTCGTCAACTACGTCATCTCGCGCCGGCTGCGCGCCAGTAGTTAGGAGAACCGGCCGTGACGACGACCCTGACCGATCCCGCCGCCCAGGCGCCGCCCGGAGCCAAGCGTGTCCGGCGGCCCAAGTCGGCCCGCGCCGGCGGGCAGATGCACGCCGGCCCCATCGCCTACGTCATCCTGGTGCTGTTCACCATCGGCTCGCTGTTCCCGCTGGTGTGGAGCGCGATCGCCGCCTCCCGCGACAACACCAGACTGGCGCAGACACCACCGCCGTTCTGGTTCGGCTCGAACCTCGCGCACAACCTCCAGGTGGCCTGGACAGAGGCCAACCTGGGCGAGGCGTTCTTCAACACCACCGTCGTGGCGGGGATCTCGGCCGCCACGATCGTCTTCCTGTCGACCATCGCCGGGTTCGCCTTCGCCAAGCTGCGCTTCAAGGGCAGGGGCGCCCTGATGCTGGTCGTGATCGGCACGATGATGGTGCCGCCGCAGCTCAGCGTCATCCCGCTGTACATGGCGGTGGCCAAGCTGGACTGGACCGACCAGCTGCAGGCCGTGATCCTGCCCTCGCTGGTCAGCGCGTTCGGTGTGTTCTTCATGCGGCAGTACCTGCTGCAGGCGCTGCCGGACGAGATCATCGAGGCCGCGCGGGTGGACGGCGCGAGCAGCTGGCGCGTGGTGTGGCACGTGGTGTTCCCGGCGGCGCGGCCGGCGATGGCCGTGCTGGGAATGCTGATGTTCGTGCAGACGTGGAACGACTTCCTGTGGCCGTTCCTGGTGCTGACCCAGACCGGCAGCCCGACGGTGCAGGTCGCCGTCGCGGGCCTGGGCCGCGGGTACACCCCGGACCAGTCGCTGATCATGGCGGGCGCGCTGCTCGGTACGCTGCCGTTGCTGCTGATCTTCGCGGTCTTCGGCAGGCAGATCGTGGGCGGCATCATGCAGGGCGCGGTCAAGGGCTGACCCGCCCGGGGTCTCCCTTCCGCACGCCGGGGCGCGCACACGCCCGCGTGTGCCGCCGCGGGGCCGGGTCACCGCTGCCCCGGCCCTCGCGGCCCTCCCCCGTCTCCTCTCCGTTTCTCGACGACCTCTTATGGGAGCGCTTCCATGTCTGAGTCCGCACAGTCGGCGACCCCGGTGACCTTTCCCCCCGCCTTTCTCTGGGGTGCGGCCACCTCCGCGTACCAGATCGAGGGGGCGGTGCGGGAGGGCGGCCGAACGCCGTCGATCTGGGACACCTTCAGCCATACGCCGGGCAGGACGGCCGGCGGCGACACCGGTGACATCGCCGTCGACCACTACCACCGCTACCGCGAGGACGTCGCGCTGATGGCGGAGCTGGGCCTGAACGCCTACCGCTTCTCCGTCTCCTGGTCGCGGGTGCAGCCCACCGGCCGGGGCCCGGCCGTGCAGGTGGGCCTGGACTTCTACCGGCGGCTGGTGGACGAGCTGCTGGCCCACGGGATCAGGCCCGCGATCACCCTCTACCACTGGGACCTGCCGCAGGAGCTGGAGGACGCGGGCGGCTGGCCGGAGCGCGAGACCGCGTTGCGCTTCGCCGAGTACGCGCACATCGTGGGCGAGGCGCTGGGCGACCGGGTGGAGCAGTGGATCACCCTCAACGAGCCGTGGTGCAGCGCCTTCCTGGGCTACGGCTCCGGGGTGCACGCCCCCGGCCGCACCGACCAGGCGGCCTCGCTGCGCGCGGCGCACCATCTGAACCTGGCGCACGGTCTGGGCGTCCAGGCGCTGCGCTCGGTGATGCCGTCCCGCAACTCCGTCGCCGTCAGCCTGAACTCCTCGGTGGTCAGGCCGCTGTCGCAGGAACCGGCGGACCTGGCGGCCGCCCGGCGGATCGACGACCTCGCCAACGGCGTGTTCCACGGTCCGATGCTGCACGGGGCGTACCCGGCGACCCTGCTGGAGGCGACCTCGACGGTCACGGACTGGTCCTTCGTCCTCGACGGCGACCTGCGGGCCGTCCACCAGCCGCTGGACGCCCTGGGCCTCAACTACTACACCCCGACGCTGGTGTCGGCGGCCGGCGCGGCGCCCTCGGGCCCGCGCGTGGACGGCCACGGAGCCAGCTTCTTCTCACCCTGGCCGGGCGCGGACGACGTGGCGTTCCACCAGACGCCGGGCGAGCGCACGGAGATGGGCTGGACCATCGACCCGGCGGGCCTGCACGAGCTGATCATGCGCTACACGCGGGAGGCGCCCGGACTGCCGGTCCACATCACGGAGAACGGCGCGGCCTACGAGGACAAGGTGGACTCCGACGGCCACGTGCACGACCCGGAGCGCATCGCCTACCTGCACGCCCACCTCTCGGCGGTGCACCGGGCCATCGAGGACGGGGCGGACGTCCGGGGCTACTTCCTGTGGTCCCTGATGGACAACTTCGAGTGGGCCTACGGCTACGCCAAGCGGTTCGGCGCGGTGTACGTGGACTACGCGACCCTGGAGCGGACGCCGAAGTCGAGCGCGCGGTGGTACGGGCAGGCGGCGCGGACGGGCACGCTGCCGGAGGTGCCGGCCGTCTGATCCGGCCGGGGCACGACGTTCCGGGGGGATGCCGTGCCCCGTGCCGAGCACGCGCCCGCCTGGACCGGATGCGAGGCGGGATCGACGCCCACGAGGCACTGGCCGTGAGCGTGGACCTGCGGGAGGCCCGAGCGGCGCGGATGCGTTCGCCGGGGCCGGCGCCGGACCCGGTCCGGGAGCCGCGGCGGCCCACCGCCTCCTCGTCCGGACCCGGCGCCGGCCAGGGGGCCTAGCGGTAGGCGCCGAACGCCTTCGAGAAGGCGAACGGGTCCTGGACGATGGAGCTGCATGTGGCGTCCGCGGTGGGCCTGGCGCCGCCCGCGCACGGCTTGTCCCGGGTCGCGGACCACATCGACAGCCCGCCCAGGCCCTTGGACCTGGCGAAGTCCACGAGCTGGGTGGCGTCGTCGACCTTGAAGACCTCCGACGAGACGTCGTTGACGCCGATCATCGGGGTGACCGCGACCGTCTTCCAGGCCGCGCTGTCGGACAGGGCGAGGACACTCTTGATCTGGGCCTGGGTGGCGGTGGCGGCCTGCTCGGCGTAGGTGCCCATGTCGCCGCTGTACGAGGCGCCGTAGTCCATCGCCATGATGTTGACGGTGGAGATCCTCACGCCGTTGGACCTGGCGTCCGCCAGCAGGTTCACACCGTCCTGGGTCAGGCCCTCGGGCATGACCGGGAGGGTGAAGGAGACGTCCAGGCCCGGGTGCTGCTGCTGGAGCCTGGCGATCGCCTGCGCGCGGCGGGTGTTCGCGGCCGTGTTCGGCAGCGCGCCGCCCTCGACGTCGAAGTCGACCTTGGTCAGCTTGAAGGCGTCCACGGCCTTGGCGTACGCGGCGGCCAGCGCGTCGGCCGAGGAGCAGGCGGTGGCCAGTTCCGAACCGGACGCGCCGCCGAAGGAGACCCGCACGTCGCCCCCCTCGGCGCGCAGCGCGCCGATCTGGGCCGCCACCGCGTCGCTCGTCAGGTCGGTCACGCCGCCCCACTTCGGGGTGCAGCCGCCGCCGTCGGTGACGAAGGCGAGCGTGTAGTTCTTCACGCCGGTCGCCGCCGCGCTCGCCAGCAGGTCGAAGGCCGGGGAGAGAGAAGTGTCGACGTAGGGCGCGAAGCCGGCGCTCGCGGTCGTGCCGGTGCCGGGGCTCTGCGAGGCGGACGGGGATGGTGCCGGGGAGCCGGCCGGCGAGGGGGACCGGGTGGCGGTGGGGGCCGGCGCCGGGGTCGCGGGCCGGGTCGGGCGGCCGCTCGGCTCCGGGGTCGCGCCGCCGTCCGCGGAGCAGGCGGCGTCGTCGATACGGCAACCGGTGGGGTCGCCGGCGCCGTTGACGACGAAGCCGACGGTCACCGACTTGCCGGGGGCCAGACCGCCGGCGTCCCACCGGGCGGGCCGCACCGTGACGTGCCGGCCGCTGACGCTCGACTCGGCGTTCCACAGCGAGCCGAGCCTCGCGCCGTCGGGCAGGTCGAACTCCAGTGTCCAGTCCTTGTCCGTCTCGGTGCTGTTGTTGGTCACGACGTACTGGGCGGTGTACCCCGTCGACCAGTCGCTGGTCCTGGTGTACGCGGCGCCGACGCCGGCGGCCTGGGCGATCCCGGTGAACAGCAGGGCGCCGCCCCCGGCCACGGCCGCGGCGACCAGACCGCCTATCGCCTTGTTCCTGCCACTGACCTTGCGCCGGTGCGTGCTCATCGCGTGCCTGCCTTCGCTGTTCACGGGTTCACGGTGCGTCCCGCGACAGCGCTGCGGGCACCGTGGCGGTGCCGGGCGGGTGGGGGACGCGGCAGCACGCTAGCGATCCGGAACCAGGCAAATACCTCGATCGGTACGGCCGTTGAGGATCTTAGGGTCCGCTTAAGGGAGGGATCGGGACCGGTTAAAGGTCGCCACCAGCCGGCCCGGCCGGCGCCGCCGCACGCTGCCGCGGTGCCCCTTGCGCACCGGCTGCCGCCCGTCGAGCTGGATCCAGATCCGCACCTCCGTGCCCCCGAGCACCGAGGAGCCGATGCGCACGTCGCCGCCGGTCGACTCCGCCAGACGCCGCACGATGTCCAGGCCGAGTCCCGTGGACCCGGCCGTGCCCGAGCCCCGGCCGCGCGCCATGGCCGTCTCGGGGTCCGGTATGCCGGGACCCGCATCGGAGACCAGCATGATCACCGCGTCCTCGCCGTTGTGCACGTCGACCGCGAAGGCGGTGCCCTCCGGGGTGTGCCGGAAGACGTTGCCGAGGAGGGCGTCCAGCGCGGCGGCGAGGTCGGCCCGGGCCACGGGTATGCGCACCGGCCGCCCCACCCCGGCCAGCCGCCACTTGCGTCCCTCGTCCTCGGCGAGCGCGGACCAGAACTCCATCCGCTCCCGTACGACTTCCGCCGCGTCGCATCCGGCGCCGGGCCCGGCGGCGGCGGTCTGCGGTTTGGCCTCCCGGGCCGTGCGGATGATGGTGTCGACCTCGCGCTCCAGCTGGGCGACCGCGGCCCGGGTCTGCTCGGCGGCCGGTCCGTCGCCGAGCGAGGCGGTGTTGAGCCGCAGCACGGTCAGGGGCGTCCGCAGCCGGTGGGACAGGTCGGCGGCCAGCTCCCGCTCGTTCGCCAGGAGCTGGACGACCTGGTCGGCCATCGAGTTGAACGCGACGGCGGCCAGCCGCAGTTCGTTCGGCCCCTCCTCGGGCACCCGCGCGCCGAGCTTGCCCTCGCCCAGTTCGTGCGCGCCCTCGACGAGCCGCTGAGCCGGCTGCACCATCCGCACCCCCAGCCGGTCGGCGACGGCCACCGAGCCGACGACGAGAGCCGCGCCGACCGCGGCCAGCACCGCCCAGGCGGTTCCCACGCCGTTGCTGACCTCGGCCTCGGGGACGTAGACCTCGACGATCGCGATGGCACCGGAGCTCAGGGCGACGGGCTGGAGCAGCGCGGAACCGCCGGGCACCTCGGTGGTGGAGGCGCGGCCCAGTTCCCGCACGGTGGCGATGTCCTCGTCCGCGGTACGGCGGCGGCCGATGTCGACGGCCGGCCTGCCGTCGGCCGCGGGGAGGTGCACCGCCACCCCGGCGTCCGAGCCCGCCGAGGCGACCACCCGTTCCAGCTGGTCGCGGTCGGTCGTGATGGACAGCGCGGGGGCGACCGCGGCCGCCTGGCGCTCGGCGTTGGAGAACGCGCGGTCCCGGGCCATCTCCTGGACGACCAGCCCGAGCGGGACGGCGAAAGCGACCACCACCATCGTGGTGACCGCCAGGCAGACCTTGACCAGCGCCCACCTCATCGCGGCGGCTCCAGCTTCACACCGACGCCCCGCAGGGTGTGCAGATAGCGCGGCCGGGCCGCCGTCTCGCCCAGCTTCCGGCGCAGCCACGACAGATGGACGTCGATGGTCTGGTCGTCGCCGTACGACTGCTGCCACACCTCGGCCAGCAGCTCCTTGCGCGGGACGACGACCCCGGGCCGGCCCGCCAGGAAGGCCAGCAGGTCGAACTCTCGGCGCGTCAGGTCCAGCCGGGCGCCGTCGAGTTCGGCCTGGCGGCGCAGCGGGTCGACGGTCAGGCCGCCGACGCGCAGCACGGTGGACGGCGGTGCCTCCCCCGCGCCGGAACGGGCACGGCGCAGGACGGCGGCCATGCGCGCGGACAGGTGCTCGACCGAGAAGGGTTTCGTCAGGTAGTCGTCCGCCCCGGCGTTCAACAGCCGGACGATCTCGGCCTCGTCGTCGCGCGCGGTGGCGATGATGACCGGGACGTCGGTGATGCCGCGCAGCATCTTCAGCGCCTCGGACCCGTCGAGATCGGGCAGTCCGAGGTCGAGGACGACCACGTCGAAGCGGAGCTGGGCGACCTCGCGCAGCGCCTCCAGCGCCGTGCCGACGCTGCGCACGGTGTGCGAGGCGTCGGTCAGGTGCCGGATGAGCGCCGAGCGTACGAACTGGTCGTCCTCGACCACGAGTACACGTGCCATGCGCCGCAACCTACGCCATGCGGGCGCGGCCGGTGCGGGCCTGTGGACAACCGGGCGGCGGACCTCCCGGCAGGATTCGGGGCGACACCGATGGGACGGGTGGGGCAGGATGGCCGCGATGCGCAGAGGACTCGTACACGTACTGGCCTGGTCGCTGGCGACGGGCGCGGCGGTCACGCTGTCGTGGTGGGGCGTGCACACCGTCATGGCGGGCACCGCGTACGACCCGCCCCGCGCCCTGCCCATCACCGCGGCCGGCGCCACCGCGTGGGAGTCGCCCCCGTCGGTCTCCTCCACCCACCGGCCGCCGCCCGCAACCAGCCCGTCGGCGCGGCCGAGTCCGCGATCCCGCACCCCGGTCCCGGTGCGCTCGACGCCGGCGGGCACCGCCCCGGCCGCCCCGTCGCCGTCGCCCACGGCCTCCGGCCGCGTCAAGAGCTACGACACCCCCGGCGGCCGGGCCGTCTTCGAACTCGGGGCGTCCTCCGCGTCCCTGGTCTCGGCGACACCGGGCACCGGCTGGTCGATGCAGGTGTGGAAGACGCAGACGTGGATCCGTGTGGAGTTCACCTCGGGCACGGACCGGGTGTCGGTCATCTGCGCCTGGCACGACGGGCCGCCGCACGTCGAAGTCGGCAGCTACTGAACGGACGCGGACGGCGCCCGTGAACGGACGTGGACCGCGCCGCCAACGGACGCGGACGGCGCCCGGGTCCAGCGCACGCCTCGTCCGCGCCGTCGCGCCGCCGCCGTCCCGGACCCCACCGCGCGGACTCGCATCCGGCGGCTCACACCCGACGGCCCGCATCCGGCGGCCCGCCGCACGGCGGGTGGCCCGGCGTGCCCGTCAGCGGAAGGCGGACGGGGGAGGCGCGGGCGAGTCGACGGCGGACGCGTCCGTCACAGGGGCCGCGCCGCCGGTGAAGTCGGTGAGCGCTCTGCCGTGCTCGACCCGGGCCGGGTGCGGGTCGGAGGCGGCCCGGCGGGTCAGCTCGGCCACCGGCAGCGGGCGGTCGGAGGCGGCCAGCACCGCGTTGCCGAAGCGCCTGCCGCGCAGCACGGCCGGGTCGGCGACCAGCGCCAGTTCCGCGAAGCGGACCGCGGCGGTGGCGATCTGGCCGCGCAGGTGGGCGAGCGGCGGGCCGTCGGTGAGGTTGGCGGCGTAGACACCGCCGGGCTTCAGGGCCCTGCGGACCTCGTCCAGGAACTCCGTCGAGGTGAGGTGGGCCGGGGTGCGGGCCCCGCTGAACACGTCGGCGACGACCAGGTCCGCCCAGCCGTCCGGCACCTTCGCGAGCCCTTCACGGGCGTCCGCGGAACGCACCCGGATCCGCGCGCTGTGGTCCAGCGGCAGTGCGCGGCGCACCAGTTGGACGAGTGCGGCGTCGCGCTCGACGACCTGCTGGGTGGATCGGGGCCGGGTGGCGGCGACGTACCGGGCGAGGGTGAACGCCCCGCCGCCGAGGTGCACGGCGTGCACGGGTCTGCCGGCGGGGGCGGCGAGGTCGATGACGTGACCCAGCCGCCGCTGGTACTCGAAGGAGAGGTGTGCCGGGTCGTCGAGGTCGACGTGGGACTGCGGCGCCCCGTCGATCGTCAGGGTCCAGGCCCGGGCCCGGTCGCGGTCGGGTATGAGTTCGGCGACCCCGCCGTCGACCTGCTCGACGACCGGCTCGGCGGACTCCCGGCCGCGCCGGGCGTTCCTGGACTTTCCCATACGGCCATTGTCGCAAGCGGGGGGCGGGGCTCCCGCGGCCCGGCCGATCCCCCGGCCGGACCGTGCGCCGCCGACCGCGGGCCGGACCGTGCACGGCCGGGCCGCGGGCCGCACCGTGCGCCGCCGGGTCGCGGACCCGCAGTGCGCGCCGCCGTGCGGGTCCGCCCCGGGATCAGGAGCAGCTGTCCGCCGCCTCGATCAGCCGTGCCGCCTCGCCCAGCGCCCGGCGCAGCACCGTCGGGTCCGTCGCCGGGTCCGCCTCGCCGGGCGGGACCAGCCAGTCCGAGCCGTCCGTCAGGGGCTCCGGCGCCAGCCGCAGGCCCCGTCCGTCCGTCTGCGTACAGGTGCTGCCCGGCACGTCCCAGCCCGCGGCCGTCCCCGCCGGCACGACGAACCCCAGCGTGTCGCCCCCGTCGTCGTGGAGCACCGGCCCGACGGCGTCGCCCACGGCGCGGCGCAGGATGTCGACGGCCTCCAGACCCTGCCGCGCCGGCACGGTCACCAGGTCGCACGCGGGGTCCGGCCGCGACGGGCCGCCGCCCGGCGGAGCCACCGCGACTGCCGCCGGCGTGGGCGGAGTACCGCAAGGATCGATGCTCTGGTCGGTCGCCATCCCGGCCTCCACCACGGAGAATCCCTCCTCGAGAACCAGCGGGCGGGAGTCGGGCGGCTCCCGGCCCACAGGTCCAACGCGCCGCGACGTCAACGGCAACGCCGGAATTGCGCCGCAAAGGATGGCAGTTCATGGCAGATCGCGGAGGTCATATCCGTTTTGTGGCCAAACCTCGCATGGCGGCCGGTGCGCACCCGGTACGTTCTTGCTCGCCGGAACCAGGGAGGCACTTCGGACAACTCGTCCTGAGTCCGGCATGGTTCGACGGTTCGCACGAGAGGACCCGGCCATGGCGTCGTCAACGGTGACTGCGTCCCAGTTCCCACGGCCACTGCGGCCAAACCTCGCCTTCCGGCGGCTGCGCGGTCAGCGGTCGCCGGCGGAGTTCGCCGCGGCGGTGCGCCGGGCCGCGCGCGAGATCGGGGAGCGGGTCAGCTGCGACGCGCGCTACATCGGCCGGGTGGAGGCGGGCGAGATCCGCTGCCCCAACTACGCCTACGAGCGGGTGTTCCTGCACATGTTCCCCGGGCGGACGCTCGCCGACCTGGGGTTCGCGCCCCGCTCGTCCGTCCGCGGACGCGGGGCGCGCGCCGTCGAGGACGCGCCGCCGGCGTACCCCGGGAGCCATGCGTACGCCCCGCATGAAACGCGGGACACGCGCGATCCGTACGACACGCACGACCCGTACCACCCGCACGAAGACCACGAGGAGAGCGACGTGCTGCGTCGCGCATTCATGACCTGCGGGGGCACCACGGTGGCCGCCGCCTCGCTGGGCCCCCTGGGGCTCGCCCACGACGCCCGGGCCGCGGACCGTCCCGTCCGCCGCCCCGGAGCGGGCGAGGCGGGCGCCGTCGAAGAGGCCGTCCGCCGGATCCGGCTGCTCGACGACCGGCACGGCGCCGACGGCCTCTACCGGCGCGCGGCGGCCCCGCTGCGCGCCGCGTACGCACTGCTCGACGCCGGGGCGACCCGGCAGGCCACGGCCGATCGGCTGCACTCCGGCGCCGGTGAACTGGCCCTGTCCGTCGGCTGGCTGGCCCACGACTCCGGACGCTTCGACGACGCCCGCTCGCACTACGCGGAGGCGCTGGCCACCGCGCGGACGACGGGGGACGCGGCCCTGGAGGCGCACGCGTTCTCCAACACGGCGTTCCTCGCGCGGGACGCCGGCCGGCCGCGGGAGGCGGTGCGGGCGGCGCAGGCCGCCCAGCGCGCCGGGCGCACGCAGGGCTCCGCGCGTCTGATGTCGCTGCTGGCGCTGCGGGAGGCGGGCGGCTGGGCCGGGCTCGCGGACCGCACCGCGTGCGCGCAGGCGCTCGCCCGCGCGCAGGCGCTCTTCGAGCGGGGCCCGTCGGACGCCGACCCGGAGTGGATGAGCTTCTACGGCGAGGCCGAACTCGAGGGCCTGGAGGCCCAGTGCTGGTCGACGCTCGGCGACTGGCCGCGCGCCGCCCGGCACGCGCGGCGGGCCACGCATCTGCAGGACCCGCACTTCGCACGGAACACCGCGCTCTACACCGCGGAGCTGGCGGACGACCTGGCCCGCGGCGGACGTCCCGACGAGGCGGCGGCGGCCGGGATGCGCGTGCTGGACCTGCTGGACCAGGTCCAGTCGTCACGGATCCGGACCATGCTGGCGGGCACGGCCCGGGTGCTGCTGCCGCACCGGCGGGCGTCGGGGGTGTCGGCGTTCCTGGAGCGGCACGCGGGCCGGCCGCGGTCGGTGTGAGCGCGGGCCGGCCGCGCCCCGGGCCGCTACGCGGTCAGGTGCCCCAGATCGTTCCAGCTTTCGATCGCCGGTTCCCCGTACGCCCAGCCCAGCACCGACAGCGACGTCGGGTTCAGCCGGATGCGCGCCGCGAAGTCGACCGGCAGGCCCAGCCAGCGGGCGCCGATCGACCGCAGGATGTGCCCGTGTGCGAAGACCAGTACGTCGCGGTCCTGGGCACGCGCCCACGCCACCACCTCGTCGGCCCGCGCGGTCACGTCGGCGGGCGTCTCGCCCTCCGGCACACCGTCGCGCCAGATGAGCCAGCCCGGCCGGCGCGCCTGTATCTCCCCGGGCGTCAGGCCCTCGTAGGCGCCGTAGTCCCATTCCATCAGCGTGTCCCAGTGCGTGGCGCGGTCGCCGAAGCCGGCGAGCTCGCACGTCTCCCGCGCGCGGGACAGCGGGCTGGTGCGGACCTCCACACCGGGCAGGCCGTCGAACGGTGCCCGGCGCAGCCTCTCGCCGAGCAGCTTGGCGCCGTGCCGGCCCTCCTCGAGCAGGGGGACGTCGGTCCTGCCGGTGTGCTTGCCGGACAGCGACCACTGCGTCTGTCCGTGCCGGGCCAGCAGGATGCGCGGTGCCATGAGGAGCCTTTCGCAAGTGAGGACGAACCGGGACGCCATCCATCATCGCGCACTCCGTGCACGGGCAACCCGGCGGGCGGCCCCGGCGTCTTTGAGGGCCGGGGCGCCCGGCGGGGGAAGGGCGCGCGCACCGTAAGGTGGCACGTCCGACCGGGCGCCGCAGGAACAACAAGGGGGAGGGGCATCGGATGCCGCAGACCGAGGCACCGGGCATCGAGACGGCCCCGAGCACCCGGCTGCACTGGTGGACCGAGCTGCCGCTGATCGTGCTGGTGTACGCCTGCTACTCGGCGGGCCGGCTGCTGGCCCGCGGTGACGTGTCGGGCGCCGTCGACCACGGCCTGGCGATCCTGCGCGTCGAGAAGCTGCTGCGCCTGAACGCCGAGCACCCCCTCAACCGCCTGTTCACCCACGAGGCCTGGCTCGGCGTCCCGGCCGACTTCTGGTATGCGTCGCTGCACTACCTGGTGACGCCCGCCCTGCTGGTCTGGCTCTTCCGGGCGCGCAGCGCGCACTACCGCGCGGCCCGCACCTGGCTGATGACGTCGACCTTCATCGGCCTGGTCGGCTTCACTCTGCTGCCGACCTGTCCGCCCCGCCTGCTCGCGCCGGAGCACGGCTTCGTCGACACGATGGCCCAGTACAGCTCCTGGGGCTGGTGGGGCGGCGAGGCGAGCGCGCCGCGCGGTCTGGGCGGCATGACGAACCAGTACGCGGCCATGCCGAGCCTGCACGTGGGCTGGGCGCTGTGGTGCGGCGTGGTCCTGTGGCGGCACGGCGGCACGCGGGCGGCGAAGGCGGCGGGCGTCGCCTATCCGCTGCTGACCGCGATCGTGGTCATGGGCACCGCCAACCACTACCTGCTCGACGCGGTCGCCGGCGTGGCGGTGATGGCCGCAGGGCTGTTCCTGGCGCCGTACGTGACGCGCCGGCTGGCCCCCGCCGGGACGGCACTCGCCGCACGCGTCACGGCGGTCACGGGGCGCTCCGGCGGCACGGGTTCCCCGATTGTCAGTGCCGGATGCCAGACTGCGGCGGGTGAGCGAATTCCACGGCAGCGCGAGTCACGCTTCGGGTCCGGAGCCGAAGCGGGTGCCTCCCCCACGGACACGGGGGACGGCGCCCCGGACTGGGGCCTCCCCCGCTCGAGCGAGGCCGGAAGTCTGGGGCAGACTCGCTGAATTGCGCGGCCCCGGCGTACCGGCCAGGGCGCTGGACGCCCGCGCCCTCGCGGCGCTCGCCGCGAACCCGGGCTGCCGGCGGCGCGCGATCCTGGACGGCGCCGGAGTGGACAAGGCGGCGCTGGCGGGCGCGCTGGGCGCACCGTCCGCCTTCGGGCAGTCGCAGTTCGCCTTCATGCGGGGCAACGCGTTCGAGGCCCGGGTCAAGGCCGACGGCGGCGCGGAGCTGCTGCGGCTGGTGCACCGGACGGTGGACCCGGGAGCCGAGCCGCCGCTGCGGGCACACGTCCCCGACCTGACCGCCGCGGGCCCCGAGGGCCGCGCGGCCCGTACGGCGCTGGCGCTGCGCGAGGCGACGCGGAACGCGGACGGCACCGGCGCGGGCACGGGTGCGTGGACGCTGCTGGACCATCCGATGCTGGCGCTGGACGTGGCGGGCTCGCCCTCCTTCCTGGAGCCGGACGCGGTGGTGGTGCACCCCGACGGCGTGTGGACCGTCGTGGAGATCAAGTCCTTCCCGATGCTGGACGGGTCGGCGGACCCCGCGAAGGTGGGCGCGGCCGCGCGGCAGGCGGCGGTGTACGTGCTGGCGCTGGAGGACGTCGCCGCCCGTCTCGACCCCGCTGCGCGCGTGCGGCACGAGGTGCTGCTGGTGTGCCCCAAGGACTTCTCCAACCTGCCCGCCGCCTCCGCCGTCGACGTCCGCAAGCAGCGCGCGGTGACGGCCCGCCAGCTGACGCGCCTGACGCGCATCGAGGAGATCGCCGACGCCCTGCCCGAGGGGGTGTGCTTCTCCCCCGAGCTGCCCGCCGAGGAGCTGACGGCCGCCGTCGACTCGGTCCCGGCGGCCTACGCGCCCGAGTGTCTGGCCGCCTGCGAGCTGGCCTTCCACTGCCGCCGCGGCTCCCGCTCGGCCGGGGCCGTGACCGCCCTGGGCCGTTCGGCCCGCGCCGAACTGGGCGGGCTGACGACCGTCGAGGAGGTGCTGGCGGCCGCCCACGGCGAGGCGGGCGACCCGGACGACCCGGCGGTGGCGGCGCTGCGGCGGGCGGCGCGGCTGCGGGCGGAGGCGCTGTCGGCCGCCGCCGGGAACGCCCGTGCCGGGCAGGAGGTGGCCCGTTGTCCCTGATCGCCACCCTGGGCCGGCTGGAGGCGGTGCGGGCGGGGCGCGCCCAGCCCGCCGCGACCGTCCGGCACCGGCACCTGTCCGCGCGTCCCCTCGTGTTCGTGCCGCTGACCACCGCGGGCGAGGCGGGTGCCCCGCTCGGCGCCCTCGTCGGGACGGACCGGGACGCCCCGCGCCTGCTCACCGTGGAGCAGCCCCGCGACCGCGACCTCCGGTTCGCGTTCCTCGCGGATCTGGCCGAGGTCGTCCTGCCCTACGTCGACGCGCACGCGGACACCGTCGAGGCCGCCGAGCGCACCGAGACCGACCCGGAGACCGGCAAGCGGGTCAAGGTCGAGGTCGAGCTGTGCGCGGACGCGCCCCAGCTGATCGTGCCCAGCCGCGCCGGCATCGACTTCGTACGGCTGCTCGGGCGCTCCATGCGCTTCCGGCGCACCGCCGAGCAGGATCCCGAGGCCCCGTACCCGGCCCCGCCCCGGGTGCCGCTGCTGGGGCGCTGGCTGACCCACTTCGGAGAGCGGGCCCGCGTCCCCGGCTCCTCGCTGCTGCTGGCGCTGACCGACCTGCTCGCCCTGCACTGGACCACCGGCCAGTCCAGCCTGGAGGACCAGCACCTGGGCGCGCTGCTGGCGTGGATCGACCCGCCGGAGGGCGTCCCGGGGGCCGAGGCCGCGCTGCGGGCCGAGCTGGCGCGCGACGCGGACGGCCAGTTGGTGTGCCCGCCCGCGGGCCCGGCGACCGACCCGGCGTTCGACAACAAGCTGCTCGCCCCCGCCATCGAGGCGTACGACCGGGCGCGCACCGCCCTCGCCGCCGCCGAGGACGGCCTGGAGGCCGACGACCGGCTCGCCGCCCTCACCGCGGCCGAGCAAGGGGTCCGCGCGCTCGTGGAGAGCCGCACCCGCCCGACCTGGGACGCGGTGTGGGCCGGCCTCGACCTGCTGAGGGCGCTGCCCGAGGGCGCGCACGTCGAGGAGCGGTGGACCCGCGACCGCTGGTCGTTCACCGGCCACCGCGACCGCGTCCTGGCCGGTGAGCCGCCGCAGCCCCGCCGCGACGACGCGGTCACCGCCGCGAACAAGCTCGCCACGCGCGAGCGCGAGCAGGCCCGTCTGGAGGCCCAGCAGGCCTTGGACGACCCGCTGGTCATGGCCGGGCGGCGGCTCGCCGGCGAGGCCTTCGCCGGCGAGGTCACCGAGGTGGTGATGGCCTACGGCGAGGGCAAGCGGCCCAGCCCCCGCCCGCTGGTCACCGTGCGCACCGACGACCGGCCGCACCTGGCCGAGCGCGCCAGGGTGTACCGGTCGCTGGGCGGCAAGCCGCAGGCGGCCGAGTTCGTGGCGTACGAGGAGCCCGAGGCGCCCGGGGAGGGCGACGGGGACGGGGAGGGCCTGCTGGTCGTGCTGCGCGTCCTCGACAAGATGGGCCGGGGCAAGGAGCCGGAGCCCGGATCCGTGCCGGACAAGGGTGAGCGCGTCTGCTTCACGCTCTTCGAGCACGAGCAGCGCGGCGGGGCGAAACTGCCCGACCCGGAGCAGACCCCGTGGACCCACGGCGGCCCGCCGGGCGAGGCGGCGCCGGAGACCGCCGACCCGGTGACCGAGGAGGACGTGCTGTGACCGGGACCGTCCACAACGCCCGGGAGACCGCGTTCGACCCCGGTGCGGCGGCAGCTCGCGCCACCGGGGCGATCCTGCACGACACGCTGCACGGCGCGCACCGGGGCGTCGTCGTCGACTCCCCGCCCGGCGCGGGCAAGTCGACGCTCGTGGTGCGCGCCGCGCTGGAGCTCGCCGCCGCCGGGCGCCCGCTGATGGTGGTCGCGCAGACCAACGCCCAGGTGGACGACCTGGTGCTGCGGCTGGCCGGGAAGAATCCGGAGCTGCCGGTCGGGCGGCTGCACAGCAGCGACACCGACCCGTACGACAAGGCCCTCGACGCCCTGCCGAACGTCCGCAAGTCGGCGAAGGCCGCCGACCTGGCCGGTCTGGACGTCGTGCTGTCGACCGCCGCGAAGTGGGCGCACGTGAAGGTCGACGAGCCGTGGCGGCACGCGATCGTCGACGAGGCCTACCAGATGCGCTCGGACGCGCTGCTGGCCGTGGCCGGCCTGTTCGAGCGGGCGCTGTTCGTGGGCGACCCCGGTCAGCTCGACCCGTTCTCGATCGTCGGCGGCGAGCAGTGGGCGGGCCTGTCGTACGACCCGTCGGCCTCCGCCGTGACGACCCTGCTCGCGCACAACCCGGAGCTCCCCCAGCACCGGCTGCCGGTGTCGTGGCGGCTCCCGGCGTCCGCGGCGCCGCTGGTGTCCGACGCCTTCTACCCGTACACGCCGTTCCGCAGCGGCACGGGCCCCGGCGACCGGCGGCTGACCTTCGCCGTCCCGTCGGACGGTTCCGGGCCCGACCGGGTGATCGACGAGGCGGCCGCGTCCGGCTGGGGACTGCTGGAGCTGCCCGCCCGGCACACCCCGCGCACGGACCCGGAGGCGGTGCGGGCGGTGGCGGAGGTGGTCCGGCGGCTGCTGGCGCGGGGCGGCGCGGCCACCTCGGAGCCGGCCCCCGGCCGCGGCGGAGCCGGGGGGACGCCGGAGCCAGAGCCCCTGACCGCCGGCCGGATCGCCGTGGGCACCGCCCACCGCGACCAGGCGGCGGCGGTCCGCGCCGCGCTGACGGACCTCGGTGTCACGGACGTGACCGTGGACACGGCGAACCGGCTGCAGGGCCGTGAGTTCGACGTCACCGTGGTGCTGCACCCCCTTTCGGGCCGCCCCGACGCCACCGCCTTCCACCTGGAGACCGGCCGCCTGTGCGTGCTGGCCTCCCGGCACCGGCACGCGTGCATCGTGGTGTGCCGTGCCGGCGTGCGGGAACTGCTGGACGACCACCCGTCGACCGAGCCGGTGCAGCTCGGGGTGAGCGTGAAGTTCCCGGACGGCTGGGAGGCGAACCACGCCGTGCTCGCCCATCTCGCCGAGCACCGGGTGGCATGGGGCCGCTGAGTCGCGGGGAGCATCCGGGGTGGCGGGGGGCATCGGACGGGACGGCGGGAGGAGGGGCGGTCTCCCCGGGCCGGGGCTGCGGGAGAGTGCGGCGGCCGGGGGAAGGCGTCCGGAACGTGTCCGGGCGGGAACATCCGGCGGCCGGCGCGCCTCGGCACCTCGGGGACGCACGGGATGCCGGGTCGGGCCGACGGCCGGCCGGCGCGCGGAGCGCCCGGCGAGGCCGGGGAACTGTGCGGGAAGTCCCCGGGCCGGGGCGTCCGGGTGCCAGGCACCACGGCGCACGCGCGCGGCCTTCCGGCCCGTCCGCGGGACAATGGACGACGGCCCCCCGGACGGGGCGGGCCGCGCACACCGTACGAACGTACGAGGAGGAGAAGACATGGCGGAGCCCACGCCGCGTCGCAACGAACCGCGGCTACGCCCCGCGCCCCTGCTCTTCGAGCCCGCCGCGGCGGCCGCCGACCCGGAGCACTTCTTCGATCTGGAGTCGATCGACGATCCGCGCGCGCTGCTCGCCCGGGCCACGGAGCTGACGCTCGCGTTCCGGGCGGCCACCGACCGCGCGATGGAGTTCCAGGCCATGGCGGCGGCGCAGCTCGCCGACCCCCGGCGGTTCGACCGGCTGACGCCGGCGGACATCGCCGAGCGGGCCGAGTGGACCGAGGACTACGCCGAGAAGATGGTGGAGTTCGGGCGGGACCTGATGCGGGGAGCCGAGGGCGAGGGAGGCACCGGCCCCGCGTGAGCGCCGGTGCCGGACGCCGCCCGGCACCACCACCGCCCGGCATATGCCAGGCGGGCAAGATACCCCTGTCCCGCAAGCGACGTCCCGGTTTTCCGCAACCCTGCGAGAGCGAACGCTCACGGCAGGTAGACATGCCCGTCATGAGCAGCACAGGGATCGACCCGGCCGGCGACCGCCTCGCCGACGTCCGGCCGGACGCCACGGCCGTCACCGCGGACGGTGCCGCCTGGCTCGCCTCGGCGGGCGCGTACACCCGCAGCACGCTCACGTTCTGGCGGGAGCGGCCCGGGGCGCCGGTCGTCCTGCCGTGCGGTTCCGCCTTCGACGTCGTCAACGCGCCGGCGGTCTTCGGCCGCTGGATGCTGGATCTGTTGTGGGACGAGGGTCCCGGGTCCGGCCCGGTGGCCGTGCACCGGGGGCGGATACTGCTGTTCGCCGTGCCGGGCACCGCCCAGCGGCTGCCGTCGCTGCTGGAGTGGGAGGAGTGGGGCCGCCGGGGCCCGGAGGAGGGCCGGACCGAAGGCGTCCCGCCGCTGCTGTGCCACGGCAACGGCGACGCGGTGACCGTGCCGGCCGTGGCCGCCGCCCCCGGTACCGGCCGCTCGGCCTCGCGCTGGCTCGTCGCCCCGGACACCCGCCATCCCTGGCTTCCCGGCCCCGAAGTGCTGCTGTGGGCGGCCGTGCGGGCGGCCCGGTCCGCGGCGCGGATATCGATTTTTCCTCCCGCCGACCAGGGTGCTAAGGTCTACGACGTCAGCAGGCGCCGCTAGCTCAGTTGGTTAGAGCAGCTGACTCTTAATCAGCGGGTCCGGGGTTCGAGTCCCTGGCGGCGCACGATGACGAGGGCGAGGCGGGTTCGCGGAAACGCGAACCTCCTCGCCCTTGCTGTGTCCGGACATCCTGGCCCCGCGACGGGCCGGTCCCGCCCCCGCGCCCCTCTCGGCGCCGGCCGCCCGGGCCTCCTCCGGCTCGCCGCATCGTGAGGCCGGGGCGGGAGACCGGCAACCGGCCCCTCCCGCCGCAGTCCGCCGCACCGCGACCCCGGCCTGACACGACCCCGCGACCCCACGGCCTGACGCGGTCCTGCGGCTGACGCGGTCCTGCGGCTGACGCGGTCCTGCGGCTGACGCAGCCCTGCGGCCCCGCGGCTGACACGACTCGGCAGCCCAGCGAGGCCGCAGCTCGAGCGCCCAGGTGCACGCGGCCAGGTCCGCCGCCGTCAGGACCGCGGCCGCCAGGGCGGCTCCGGGTCCCCGCGCCGCCACGTCCCCGCGCCCCGCGCCCCGCGCCCCCGGCCAGGGTCAGGGAGGCGTGACGCTGACCGTGTACGCGCCCGAGGACGTGCGGTCCTCCACCTCGATCCGGATGCCGTCGCCGGGAACGGTGAAGGACTCCCCCACGGCGACCGGGGCGTCGGCCAGCGGCGGGTAGACCGAGTCCCCCCAACAGGCCTGCGTGTGCGGATGCGCGTCGATCACCTCGACCGGGCCCCCGCCGGACTGCGCCCCGCCTCGCACCCGGTACACGAGCACGCCCTGGCGGCATCCCGAGGCGTCGTTGCCCAGCGCCCCGCGCGCCTCGACGGCCAGCACCGTGTCGGGGCCGGTCCGCACCACCGCCAGCTTGGTGCCGTTCCCCGTGCCGAACGCCGGCGCCCCCGCCGCCACCGAGGCCGGGACGACCGCGTCCCGCGGGCCCACCTCCACCGGCTCCAGCGTCAGCCGCGTCGTCCCGACCCCCGGCACGCACGTCACCTGACGCGGCCCCAGCCAGCCGAGCTTCCACTTGTGCCACCCGAACAGGTCTGGCGACAGCCCGAACTGGCTGCCCATCAGGTCCCAGTCGCCGACGTGCGTGTCCCAGTCGCCCTTGCCGTCCGCGGGCCGGTGGTAGAGGTCCGGCAGGTCGAAGACGTGCCCCGTCTCGTGTGCCAGCACCAGCCGGTCCGGGGGATGGCGCTCGAACACCGTCACCACGCGCCGCAGGTCGGTGCCGTCGGCCCGCAGCGGGGTGTCCAGGTTGACCACCTTGGTCGCGTCGGAGTCGACGCCCGGCGCGTCCGGGTCGGCCACGAAGTAGACGACCTGGTACCGCGAGAAGTCCACCCGCGGGTCGGCGGCCGCGAGCGCGTCCCGCAGGTAGACGGCCCGGTCGGCCGGGTTCCAGTCGCGGTGCACGGCGTACCGGGTCGACGGCCGCGGCATCCGGATCCACTGCCGCAGCGGGTGCGGGCGCAGGGTGAAACGCCCGTACGACGCCTGCTGGAAGAACCGCGTGGTCGCGGGGAAGTGGTCGGCCGCCAGGTCCGCCGGCTTGGTGAGGGGGGCCGAGTCGGGAAAGGAGAGGAACACCATGACGGCGTCCAGCGTCCGGGTCGGCTGTGTGTAGGCGGCGTTCCAGGTGTCCAGTCCCTCCGAGTGGTGCGCGGCGGTCCGCTGCAGGGCGCACGGTGCGGGCGAGAACGGCTCGGCGACCGACGGCCCCGTCACGATCGAGGTGGCGGCGACGGCCGACAGGGTGGTGACCACGGCGGCCGTGCTGCGCAGTCGGGGCCGTGCCGCCGCGCGGCCGAGCCCCTTGAGGGCGTCACGACGGAGCGCCTTCAGGGGAAGCTGACGCGGCACGGGAACCTCCGGGTGCGGTTCGCGGGGACACCGCACCCAGCCTGTGCGACTTTGTTGGGGTACGCCCTGTTTGTCTGCACCGGAAGGGTGAGGGGCCCGAAGCGACCGGGCCGGAAGCCGATGGGACCAGCCATGACATCCGCGATGAGACCCCGAACCGCTCACGGAACGTCACAAGTGATCGGTCGTCCGAAGAACCCGTCCAGGTGCGGGCAGAACCGGTCGGCCGGAGCGGCAGCCGGCGACGAGAGGCAGGGAAGTGGCTGGAAGGCGCCCGGGGGCAGCCTCTATGATCGGCACACTTTCCTGGCACTTCGCGGCGCGGACACGGGCCGGGCAGCCGCACCACCAGGGGGCCGGCCCTGCCGACGGGACCGACACGAAGACCGAGTGCACTGCGGGAGCGAGCGGTGAGCGGAACGTCCGAGGGGCCGGCGCCCGCGGCAGGCACTTGCCCGGCGACCACCACGGAGGGTGACGTGGAGCCGCCCGGGGGTACCGGGGCCGCCGTGTCCGTGACCGGCGGGCGCGCCGCCGTCGGCGCCGGGTCCGGCCCCGCCCCGACCGGCGTACCCGCCGCTGCCCCCTTCACCGCAATGACCGAACCCGCCCCGACCGGCGTACCCGCCGCTGCCCCCTTCACCGCAATGGCCGAACCCGCCCCGGCTTCCTCGCTCGCCACGGCGCTCGCGCCGCTCCCGGCATCCGCGCTCGCCGTCTCGGCCGCTGCGGCCCCGCCCGCGTCCACCGCCGGGGCGGAGCCGGAGCGTGCGCAGACCCCGCCGTTCGGTTCGGCCTTCCGCGCGGCGCCGCTGGCGATGGCCCTCGTCGACCGCGAGGGCCTGGTCGTCAGCGCCAACGACACCCTGGGCGCACTGCTCGGCACCAGCGCCGGGGACCTCGCCGGGCGGGTGGCCGCCGACCTGGTGGACCTGACGTCCGACAGCCGCACCTGGCACGCCTACCGCGAGGTGCTGCGCGGCCGCCAGGCCAGACTGCGCTGCACCCGCCGGCTCAAACACCCCGACGGACACGCCCTGTGGGTGCAGGTCACGGTCGCGCCCCTGCCCCCCGAGCCGGGCCACGCCCCCGCCGGGGAGGAGTTCCACCAGCCGCCCCACGGCGTGCTCCTGTCCGTCGCCGACATCAGCGCCCGGCGCGAACTGCAGGCCCGTCTGCGGCACCTGCGGATGCACGACCCGGTGACCCGGCTGCCCAACCGCACGCTCTTCTTCGAGCGGCTGTCGGCCGCGCTGGAGGCGGAGGCGTACGAGCTGAGCGGAACCGGCCGGATCGGCCTGTGCTACCTGGACCTCGACGGTTTCAAGGCGGTCAACGACACCCTCGGCCACCGCGTCGGCGACCGGCTGCTGGCCGCCGTGGCCGAGCGGCTGTCCCGCTGCGCGGGCGAGGCCGGCCACGGCCGGGCCAGCGCTCCGCTGGTGGCCCGGCTCGGCGGAGACGAGTTCGCCCTGCTCGTGGAGGACTCCACCGGCACCGAACAGCTCGCCGACCTCGCCGAGTCGGTGCTCTCGGCCCTCCAGGAGCCGTTCGACGTCTCCGGCCGCCCGCTGTCCGTCTCGGCGTCGATCGGCGTGGTCGAACGCCACGCCGCCGGGACGACGGCCACCGCCCTGATGCAGGCGGCCGACACGACCCTGTACTGGGCGAAGGCGGACGGCAAGGCCCGCTGGACGCTGTTCGACCCCGAGCGCAACGCCCACCGCATGACCCGGCAGGCGCTCGCCTCCTCGCTCCGCCCCGCCGTCGAGCGCGGCGAGTTCGCCCTCGAGTACCAGCCGCTGGTCGGCATGGGCGACGGCCGGCTGCGCGGGGTGGAGGCGCTGGTCCGCTGGAACCATCCGCAGTTCGGTGTGCTGACGCCGAATCGGTTCATCCCGCTGGCGGAGGAGGACGGCTCGATCGTGCCGCTCGGCCGCTGGATCCTCGCCACCGCCTGCCGGCAGGCCCGCCGCTGGCAGCTGGACCACCCGGACGAGCCGCCCATCTTCGTCAGCGTCAATGTGGCGGTGCGTCAGGTCTGGGACTCCGACCTGGTGACGGACGTGGCGCAGGTCCTCGCGGAGACCGGGCTGCCCCCCGGTCTGCTGCAGCTGGAACTGACCGAGTCGGCGGTGATGGGCTCGGCCGGCCGGCCGCTGCAGACGCTGCGCGCGCTCAGCGACATGGGCGTCCGCATCGCCATCGACGACTTCGGCACCGGCTACTCCAACCTCGCCTACCTCAGCCGCCTTCCGGTGTCGGTGCTGAAGCTGGACGGCTCCTTCGTCCGGGGTTTCCGGTACGAGGAGCCGGACGGTACGGCCGTCCGGCCCAGCCCCGCCGACGAGGTGATCGTCGAGGCCATGGTCCAGCTCGCCCACCGGCTGGGCCTGACGGTCACCGCGGAGTGCGTGGAGACCTCCGACCAGGCCGGCCGGCTGCGCCGTATCGGCTGCGACACCGGCCAGGGCTGGCTGTACTCCCGCCCGGTGGCGGCGGACCGCATCTCGGAGCTGCTGGACGGCCGGGCCTGCCCGCGCCCGTGAGGGGAGCCGGCCGGCCTGCGCCGGTCAGTCCGTCGGGGTCGGGGAGTCCGCCCGCGGCAGGTCGTAGGCGTCCGCGAGCAGTTCGTACGAGCGCAGGCGGGCCTCGCCGCTGTGGGCGTTGGCCGTGATCATCAGCTCGTCGGCACCGGTGCGCTTCTGCAGGTCGTTCAGGCCGCTGCGGACCTCGTCCGGGGTGCCGTGGACGACGTTGGCGTTCCAGGAGGCGACGAACTCCTCCTCCATGGGGCTGTAGTCGTAGGCCTCCGCCTCCTCAGGGGTCGGCACCAGCCCGGGGCGGCCGGTGCGCAGGCGGACCATGTTCAGCGCGGCCGCCATGACCTGCCGGCGGGCCTCCTTCTCGTCGTCGGCGGCGAGGGCGGCGACACCGATCAGGGCGTAGGGGGCGTCCAGCACCTCGCTCGGCCGGAAGGACTCGCGGTAGAGGTCCAGCGCCGGGACGGTGTTCTGCGCGGAGAAGTGGTGCGCGAAGGCGAAGGGGAGGCCGAGCACACCGGCGAGCCGGGCGCTGAAGCCGGAGGAGCCGAGCAGCCAGACGGGCGGGCGGTGCGGTGACTGCACCCCGCCCGCGGCCGTCGCCTGCACCGGGCCGGGGACGGCGTGGATGCGGCGGTAGGGGTGGCCGTCGGGGAAGTCGTCGTCGAGAAAGCGCGTGAGTTCGACGAGCTGCTGGGGGAAGTCGTCGGCACTCTCGTTCAGCCGGTCCGAGCGGCGCAGCGCGGCCGCGGTCGCGCCGTCCGTGCCCGGGGCGCGGCCCAGGCCGAGGTCGACGCGGCCGGGGGCCATGGCCTCCAGCGTGCCGAACTGCTCGGCGATGACCAGGGGGGCGTGGTTGGGAAGCATGACGCCGCCCGAGCCCAGCCGTATGCGCTCGGTGTGGGCGGCGAGGTGGGCGAGGATCACGGCGGGCGAGGAGGAGGCGACGCCCGGCATGGAGTGGTGCTCGGCGACCCAGAAACGGTGGAAGCCGCGGGACTCGGCGAGACGGGACATCGCGACGCTGGTGCGCAGCGCCTCGGTGGCGGTGTGGCCCGCGCCGACGGTCACCAGGTCCAGAACGGAGAGGGGGACGGGTGCGATGCCGTGGGCTTCGCCTCGGATCTCGTTCGCCGACACGGGGTGCCTCCTGTGGTGTGACCGTGCGATGTTCTGCACGGTGACAACGGAAAACGGTCCCCTTTTTATTCCGGAGCGTCCGCGTCCCGGACGCTCCGAGGCGCCGGCCGCACCCTCGCCCCGGCCCCGGGTCCTGGCCCCCGCGGCCTTCCGCCACCGTCCCGGCGCCGCCGGGTCAGGCCTGGACGATCGGCTCCCGCGTGAACAGCGTGCCCAGGCTCGGCGCGTTGACCCGGCGATCGGTGAGGCGGAGGGCCTCCCAGACCGTGACCTGGTTCGCCGTGAGGACCGGCTTGCCCAGGTCCTTCTCCAGCGTGGGGATGTGGGACGCCGTGTGCAGGGCCGTGTCCGGCATGAGGACCGCCTCGGCCTCCGCGGTGTCCGCCGCCCGCGCCAGGGCCAGGATCTCCGCCTCGTCCCAGGCCGCGGCCTGCGCCGCCGTGGCCAGTCCGGCGCTGTGTGCGGCGACCACCTCCACGCCCCCGGCGCGCAGGAAGTCCACGAAGTGGGCGGTCACGTCCTCGGGGTACGTCGCCGCGACGGCGACCTTCCGCACGCCGATCTCCCGCGCCGCGTGCACGAAGGCGAAGGCGGTGGAGGACGCCGGCAGGCCGGCCGTGCGGGCCAGCTCGCGAACCTGCCGCTGGGCCTCCTGCCAGCCGTGGACGAAGCCGCCGCTCGTGGACGCCCACACCACCGCCTCCGCGCCGGACAGCCGCAGTCCCTCCACCGGCGCCGCCAGCCGGTCCGCGTAGCCCACGCGGCGCAGGGGGTCCACCCGGTACGTGCCCTCGCCGACGTCGACGGGGACCACGTCCGCCCGGATGTCGCTGCCCAGGAGCTGCTCGATGCGCGGATAGTCGTCCTCGGCGGAGTGGCCCGGGTAGAGGAATCCCAGTGCGGTCATGTCCAGCCTTCCTGCTGCTTTCCGGCGTGCTTCGGGCGGTAAGGGCTCCCGGCGCGGGCGCGGGTGGGCGGCGCGCCGGCCGGGTCCCTCCGGAACGGATACCCCGTCGCTGCGGCGGCGCGCACGCCTGACCCGTCCGGCCCCCGCCGAGCCGGGCATCGCGCCGAGCCGGGCGTCGGAGCGGTCGGGCGCGGTCGACCGTCGCAGCAGGTGGGCGCCGGGCTTCCGGCAGCCCGGCGCCCTCCCGATGCGCCACGTGGACGGATAGCCTCTCCACTACCGTTTTCACCCGATATGCCTCGGCGCCGATGAACGGGGGGATCTCGCCCCGATCACCATTGCGTCACGTCATCGGGCCCACCGGCATAGTCCGCGACGCGTGGGAAGGGTCCCCCACCGGCCGTCACTGGCCCGTCCGGCACGGCGCTCCTTGGAGGTTGCAGGCTCATGACCGAGTTCCCGAATCTGTCCCGCAGAGGCTTCCTGACCAGAACCGCGGCCGTCGGCGGCCTGCTCACCGTCCCCGGTCTCCTCGCCGCGTGCAGCAGGACGGACAGCGGCGGCGAGGGCTCGACGCTGGCGAAGCTGAAGAAGCAGGGCTACGTGAAGGTCGCGTACGCCAACGAGGCCCCTTACGGCTTCGAGGAGGACGGGCAGCTCAAGGGCGAGGCACCCACACTGCACCGGGAGATCTTCAGGGCGCTGGGCGTGGACGAACTGCGCCCGTCCTTCTCGGAGTGGGACGGACTCATCCCGGGGCTGCAGGCGGGCAAGTACGACGTCATCAGCGCCGGCATGGCCATCATCCCGGACCGCTGCAAGAAGGCGCTGTTCTCCGAGCCCGAGTTCATCTCGCCCACCGCGATGATGGTGAAGAAGGGCAACCCCGCCCGGCTCACCGACCTGGCGTCGGTGAAGAAGGCCGGGGTCACCGTCGGGGTGATGTCGGGCGCGGTCGAGAAGGGCTACGCCGTCGCCGCCGGTGTCCCCGAGAGCAGGATCAGGACGCTGCAGAAGCCGCAGGACGGTGCGGACGCGGTGAAGGGCGGCCGGATCGACGCCTTTCTGCTGACCAGCATCTCGCTGAACTGGCTGGCGCGGAACAACTCCGGTCTGGAGGTCACCGAGGCCTTCGTGCCGGAGGTCGACGGCAGGAAGCAGTACAGCCCGGGCGGCGCCGTCTTCCGCCAGGGCAGCGAGGACCTGCGGGACGCCTTCAACGTGGAGCTGAACAAGATCACCTCGGACCCGGACCGTTATGTGCGGCTCATCGGGCAGTACGGCTTCGGCAAGGAGACGATCCCACCGGCGGACCTGAGGACCGCCGAGCTGTGCAAGGGCTGATGGGGACGCCTGTTCATGGGTGACTTCTACTCCTACTTCTTCGGTCATCTGCCGCAGGTGTGGTCGGGACTGCGGGTGACCGTCGAGGCCACGGTCCTCGGCGCGGCCGTCGCGTGCGCGCTGTCCTTCGTGTTCGGCTTCATGGCGAACAGCAGGCCGCGGCCGGTGCGCGGCGCGTCCCGGGTCGTCGTGGAGTTCTTCCGCGGCACCTCGCTGTACGTCCAGCTGTTCTGGCTGTACTACGCCTTCCCGCTGCTCTTCGGATACGAACTGTCGCCGCTGTTCTGCGGCGTCCTGGCGTTCGGCATGAACTACGGCGCCTACGGCTCCGAGGTGGTGCGCGGCGCGCTGAACGCCGTCCCCAGGGAGCAGTGGGAGGCTGCCGTCGCGCTGAACATGACGCCGCTGCAGCGGATGCGCCGGGTGATCCTCCCGCAGGCGTGGGTGCAGATGATCCCGCCGTTCACCAATCTGCTGATCCAGCTGCTGAAGGCGACCCCGCTGCTGTGGCTGATCTCCGCGGCCGACCTGACGACCGTGGTCCAGGACATGCGGACGCGCACCGGTGAGACGACGGCGGCGTACCTGACCCTGCTGGTCATGTACTTCGTCCTGGCCTACGCCCTGACCCTGCTGATGAACGCGCTGGAACGCCAGGCCGGGCGGCGGCTGGGCCGGCACCCGGACGCCCGCGGCCCGCTGCGCGGCCGCAGCGCCGCGTCGCCGCGGAAGTCCGGGATGGCCGGGGGTGCCCTGTGAACTACACCTGGGACTGGGACGCCGTGCGGGAGTCCTTCCCGCTGCTGATGGCCGGCTTCCGCACGACGCTGCTGGCCACCGTGCTCGGCACCGCGGTCGCGGCCGTGCTGGGACTGGTGGTCGCCCTGGCCGGACGGGCGCCGGCGCGGCTGGTGGCCGTGCCGGTGCGGGCCGCGGCCGAGTTCGTCCGCTCCACGCCTCTGCTGGTGCAGCTGGTGGGCGCCTACGCGATCTTCCCTTCGGTCAGGCCGCTGACGCTGGGTATCGCGGTGCTCGGCATCCACTACGCCTCGTACCTGTCGGAGGTGTACCGGGCGGGCATCGACGCCGTGCCGAAGGGCCAGTGGGAGGCGTGCCGGGCGCTGTCGCTGTCGCCGCGCCGCACCTGGCAGGCCGTGATCCTGCCCCAGGCGGTGCGCAACGTGCTGCCCGCGCTCGGCAACTACGGGATCGCCATGTTCAAGGAGACCCCGTTCCTCGCCGTCATCACCGTCACGGAGATGGTCTCCGAGGCCCGGCAGTACGGCGCGGACCACTTCACCTACGCCGAGACGTTCACCCTCGCGGGACTGATCTTCCTGGCGGCCAGCTGTCCGACCTCGCTCCTGATGAGAAAGCTGGAGAGGCGCCTTGGCCACTGACCACCCCCTGCGCAAGACGGTCGCCCCGGACACGGCGCCCGCCGACCTGGTGCGCTTCGACCACGTGGTCAAGCGCTTCGGCGACCACGTCGTGCTCGACCAGCTGGACTTCGCCGTCCAGCGAGGCGAGCACGTGACCCTGATCGGGCCGAGCGGCTCCGGCAAGACGACCATCCTGCGCCTGCTGATGACCCTGGAGCGGGTCAGCGACGGCGTGATCTGGGTGGACGGCCGGCCGCTGTCGCACATGCGCGGCTCGGACGGCAGGCTCCGGCCGGCGAACGAGAAGCACCTGCGCCGGATGCGCCGGAAGATCGGCATGGTGTTCCAGCAGTTCAACCTGTTCCCGAACATGAAGGTGCTGCAGAACCTCACGGAGGCGCCCGTCACCGTCCTCGGGCTCAGCCGTGAGGAGGCCGAACAGCGGGCGCGTGAGCTGCTCGACCTCGTCGGGCTCTCCGACAAGGTGGACGCCCATCCGTCACAGCTGTCCGGTGGCCAGCAGCAGCGCGTGGCGATCGCGCGTGCGCTGGCGATGCGGCCGGAGATCCTGCTCCTCGACGAGGTGACCTCGGCGCTCGACCCCGAGCTGGTGGCCGGTGTGCTCGACCTGCTCAGGGAGATCGCGCACACCACGGACATCACGATGCTCTGCGTCACGCACGAGATGAACTTCGCCCGGGACATCTCCGACCAGGTGCTGATGTTCGACGCCGGCCGGGTGATCGAGTCGGGACCGCCGGAGAAGATCTTCAGCGAGCCGGAGCAGGAACGCACCAGGGAGTTCCTCGGCGCGGTGCTGTGAGCCGCCGGCGGGCGGAGCCGGCGGCCCGGCCGCGTCCGCGCCGCACGAGCGGGCCGAGGTGCGCCGGTTCCCCAGGGCGGCCGCTCCGGCGGGGCCGGCCGCCCTGGGGAACCGGTACTGCGGGACCGGCTCCGCGGACCGGAGCGGGCTGGTCCGAAGCACCCTCCGGGACCGGGTATTATTTTCCTCGTCGCCGGCCGCGGGAAGCGGACGGCGTGAGTCATGCGCCGCTAGCTCAGTTGGTTAGAGCAGCTGACTCTTAATCAGCGGGTCCGGGGTTCGAGTCCCTGGCGGCGCACAGAACGAAGGAGCCCCCTCGCGCGAGCGAGGGGGCTCCTTCGTCATGGGGGTCAGAAGGTGACGTCGGAGCAGGCGTAGAACGCGTTCCCGGTGTCGGCGATCGTCCAGACCCCGAGGATCACGTGGTGCCCGCTCAGCCCGCTCGGCAGCGTGCCGCTGTGACTGACGGTGGAGGGCGGGCGCTGACCGCCGTAGGGCACCGTCAGGAACGGTGTCGTGTTGAGGTCGGCGCGGGTCAGGGCGCGGTTCTGGTTCCAGCCCTGCTTGGTGACGTAGTACCTGAAGTCGGTCGTGGCGTGCATGGCCGTGAACTGCCAGCGGAAGGTGAAGCTCTGCCCGCCGGTGACCTTCGTGGTGGGCCAGGCGCCGCCCGAGGGGGTCCGGGGGCTGTCGAGCTGACCGAACCGGGTGTTGTTCCCGGAACATATCCGCCCGTCCGCCGGGCCGAGGGCCGGGAAGCCCTTCGGGCCCTCGACACTCTGCGGCTCCCACTGGATGTCGCCGCAGTTCGCGACGGTCCCGTTGGCGCAGAGCTTCTGCCGGCTGATGGGGGAGTCGGTGTAGCCGTGGCTGCTGGCGGCGCCGGTGGAGAGCGCGAAGGCTCCGGCGGTCGCCAGGCTGAGTACGGCGGCGTACAACGTGGCCTTGGGGCGCATGCTGCTGCTCCTGGAGATCGTGGGGGAATGTCCGTGAGCCGTGCAGGTCTAGACCAAGCCAGATTATGACCGCTAGTTGAACATGTCCATACCAACAGCGGGGACATCTCGGCGGGCACCCCGCGGCCTCCGCGCGGAGCGCCGTCCCCGCGACGGGGCGCGGGTCAGGGGGCGGCGGTCGGGAGCACACCCGGGGGTCCTGTAGAGTTGACGACGTCAGCAGGCGCCGCTAGCTCAGTTGGTTAGAGCAGCTGACTCTTAATCAGCGGGTCCGGGGTTCGAGTCCCTGGCGGCGCACGATGACGAGGGCGAGGCGGGTTCGCGGAAGATCGCGAACCTCCTCGCCCTCGTCGTGTCACCGGTACCGCAGGTCCGGCGACGCACCCGCTGCGGGACGGTGCCGCTCCGTTCGGGTACGACTCGGTCGCGCCGGACCAGCCGGCCCCGTCAGACCCGTTCGACCAGGTCGGCGATCGAGTCGACCACGTGGGAGGGCCGGTAGGGGTAGCGGTCGACCTCCTCGGTCCGCGTGACGCCGCTGAGCACCAGGAAGGTCCGCATCCCGGCCTCCAGGCCGGCGAGCACATCGGTGTCCATCCGGTCGCCGATCATCGCCGAGGTCTCCGAGTGGGCGCCGAGCGCGTTCAGCCCGGCCCGCATCATCAGCGGGTTCGGCTTGCCGACGAAGTACGGCTTCTTGCCGGTCGCCGCGGTGATCAGCGCCGCGACCGAGCCGGTGGCGGGCAGCGCGCCCTCGGCGGACGGGCCCACGTTGTCCGGGTTGGTGGCGATGAACCGGGCCCCGTCGTTGATCAGGCGCACGGCCTTCGTCATCGCCTCGAAGGAGTACGTCCGGGTCTCGCCGAGGATCACGAAGTCGGGTTCGTGGTCGGTCAGGATGTAGCCGACGTCGTGCAGCGCCGTCGTCAGTCCGGCCTCGCCGATGACGTACGCGGTCCCGCCGGGCCGCTGGTCGTCGAGGAACTTGGCCGTGGCCAGCGCCGACGTCCAGATGTTCTCCACCGGCACCTCCAGGCCCATGCGGCGCAGCCGGGCGTGCAGGTCGCGCGCGGTGTAGATGGAGTTGTTGGTGAGCACCAGGAACGGCCTGCCGGACTCGCGCAGCTTCTTGAGGAAGGCGTCGGAGCCTGGGATCGGGACACCCTCGTGGATCAGGACACCGTCCATGTCGGTCAGCCACGACTCGATGGGCTTGCGGTCTGCCATGTGCGGGACTCCTGGCGTGGGTTCGGTCTTGAGCGGGGCGCCGGAACGACCTCGTACCAACGGCCCCAGCGTAATCAGGACTGGTTGTCCCGTACCCCGTCGATCACACGGTACGGCCGCGGGCCGCCGGTCGTCCCGCCCCGCGGCCCGACACCCTCCGCACCTCAGCGGCGCCTCCGCCGGGCGATGACCACGGCGCCGCCCGCGGCGAGCAGGAGAGCGGTCGCCGTCAGCACACCGAGCGGGGTGCCGAGGCCGGTGCGGGCGAGTTCGTCGGCGAAGGAGAGCCCGCCCCCCGGTGCGGTGGGAGCGGTGGACGCTGCGGGGGTCGGCGGCACGGCGGGCGCGGAGGACCGGGACGGGGGGGTGTCCGGACCGGCGCTCCGGCCGGGGGTGGCGCTCCGGTCGGGGCCGGCGCTCCTACCGGCGCTGGCGCTCCGGTCGGGGCCGGCGCTCCTACCGGCGCCGGGGCTGGGTCGAGGGGTGGCACTGCGGACCGGCGCGTCAGTCCGCTCCGGGGCGGCGCTGCGGCCGGAGGTGGCGCTGCCGTCGGGGGCGGGACTCCGAGCGGGGGCGGCACTGCGGTCGGGGGCAGCGCTCAGCCCAGGAGCGGCACTGCGGTCGGGCGCGGCACTCCGGCCGGGGCCCGCGCTCCGCTGCGGGGTCGGACTGGGAAGCGGGCGGGGTGGCCGGACCGGCAGCGCGTTGTGGTCCGGGGGCGGCTCGACGGCGGTACCGGGCTCGATGCGGAAGCGGTAGTCGTTGGACTGCCCGACCCAGTCCCCGTCGTCATCGTGGCGCTGGACGACGGCCGCCTTGACGGTGACGTCGTTCGGGACGGCGTCCGACGTGATCGCGAGCCGCACCTTCACGGTGACGGTCTTGCCGGGTCCGACCGTGAAGCCCGGCAGGCCGGCGTCGAAGGGCCCGACGAGCTCCTGCTGGTCGGTGGCCTGGAAGCGGACGGGGTGGGGACGGCCGCCGTCGTAGAACTCCAGGCGCGGCTGGCCGGGCTTCAGGGCGTGCTGGGCGTCGACGACCACGACGACCGGGTGGATGGCGGCGCAGATCCGGGGGGTGGTGTTCTTCAGGTCCAGCAGGAAGGTGCCGAAGCCGCCACCCGCGGTCAGGGCGCCGGGCCCGCCGTGGATGCGGGTGGCGATCGGGAAGTCACGGTCGTCCGGGCCGGCACAGGTCGGACCGGCGGCGGCCCGGGCCGGCCCCGCGGTGGGTATGACGGCGGCGGCTGCGGCCAGGCAGAGGGACAGGGAGGTGCACAGTCGCATGTCCTTGTGACCTTCCCGCCGGCGCGGGCCGTCACGGCGCCACTCCGCGAGACAGCCCCGAACGGCGGTACGGTTCCGCCCGACCGGCCCAACCGCCGGCGGCGGCCGTCACCCGGCCGGCGGCCTGCCCGTCACCCGTCGCCCCGCCCGAACAGCGGCGCCAGCAGCAGCTGGGCCGCGCCCTGGGCGACGCCCCGGCCGCCACCGGGGGCGAGGCGCACCGGGACCGCGCCGTCCGGCGCGCCCTCGCGCCGCGCCCGCGCGTCCAGCACCGCGGCGACCCCCGCGACGAACGCCTCCGGCGCGGCGGCGACCGTGCGCCCGCCCAGCAGGACGCGGTCGATGTCCAGCAGGCCGGCGAGGTTCGCGGCACCCGCGCCCAGTACGCGGGCCGCCTCGCCGGCCTCTCCGCGCTCCACGGCCGCCAGGCACAGCGCCTCCACGCAGCCGCGGTCGCCGCACGTGCAACGCGGCCCGTCCAGCTGGATCACCTGGTGCCCGAACTCTCCCGCCCCGGTCCGTGCCCCCCGGTGGACGCTTCCGCCGATCACCAGGCCGGCGCCGAGGCCCGTGCCGAGGTGGAGATAGGCGAAGGAGCCGCCCTCGCCCGTGACCGCTAGCCCGAGAGCGGCCGCGTTGGTGTCCTTGTCGACGACGACCGGCACACCGAGCCGCCGTCCCAGCGCCTCCCGCAGCGGGAAGCCGTCCCACTCCGGGAAGCCGGTGACCCGGTGCAGGATGCCGCGCCGGTGGTCGAGGGGGCCGGGCAGTGCGACCCCGACACCCAGCAGGGAGCCGACGGCGGCAAGCGGAGTCGCCGGGCTGCCGTCCGCACCCCCGCCCGGCGGAGCCGGCCGGCCGCCGTCACCGGACCCACCCGCCGAAACCGGCCGGCCGCCGTCACCGGACCCACCCACCGAGATCGACCCGTCCGCGCCGCCGGACCCGCTCATCCCGGCCGGCCGGCTGCCGCCGGGGGCCGCGGCCCCCGCAGCCGATCCGTTGCCGTCCCCCGCCCTGCGCGCCGGTGCCGACCCGGTGGCGTCCAGAGGCCCCGGCGCCGGGGCGTCCCCGCTCCCGGCCGGCGCACCCAGCGCCTCCGCCACCAATGCCTCGGCCTGCCGTGCCACCGTCTCCACGACGGCCTCGGCGCCCGCTCCGAGGTCCAGTGGGCGGCGGCGCTCCCCGACGACGGTGCCGTTCAGGTCGACCAGCACCGCGCGCAGCTCGTCACGGTCGACGTGGACACCGACGGCGTGCCCGGCATCCGGCACCAGCCGGAGCACCGTGCGGGGCTTGCCCCCCGTGGACGCCCGGCGCCCCGCCTCCGCCGCGAGCCCCTCCTGGCGCAGCCGGGCGGTGATCTTGCTGACCGCCTGCGGGGTGAGCCCGGTGCGGTCGGCGATCTCCAGCCGGCTGATGCCGGCCGCACCGGCCGTGCGCAGCAGATCGAGCACGAGGGCGGTGTTGTGGCTGCGCAGGGCCAGCAGGTTGGCACCCCCGGCCGCGCCCCGCATCCCCGCGACCGCCACCCCCGTCCCCGTCGCCCCGCCTGCTCCCGTTGCCGCTTCCGCTTCCGTTGCTGCTCCGGCTCCGCCGTCCCGCGCGCTGTTCACGCCTCCATTGTCCCCGCCGCTTGCACTTTGGCAACAGCGTTGCGAAAGTAGGTCGCATGACTGGTACTCCCCTGCACGTGGGCCTCGTCGGCTACGGCCTCGCGGGCTCCGTGTTCCACGCCCCGCTGATCGCCGCGACCGAGGGCCTGGTCCTCGACACGGTCGTCACCTCGAATCCCGAGCGGCAGGCACAGGCCCGGAAGGAATTCCCGGACGTCCGTGTCGCCGACGGCGCCGACGAACTGTTCGCCCGCGCCGGCGAGCTGGACCTGGTCGTCGTCGCCTCGCCGAACAGGACGCACGTCCCGCTCGCCACGGCCGCGCTGCAGGCCGGCCTGCCGGTGGTCGTGGACAAGCCGGTCGCGGGCACGGCCGCCGAGGCACACGACCTCGCGGCCCTCGCCGAGGAGCGCGGGCTGCTGCTGTCCGTCTTCCAGAACCGCCGCTGGGACAACGACTTCCTGACCCTGCGCAGGCTCCTCGACGACGGTGAACTGGGCGAAGTCCAGCGGTTCGAGTCACGGTTCGAGCGCTGGCGGCCCACGCCGAAGGGCGGCTGGCGCGAGTCCGGCGACCCGGCGGAGATCGGAGGTCTGCTCTACGACCTCGGCAGCCATGTCGTCGACCAGGCCCTCGTCCTCTTCGGCCCCGCGACCGCCGTGTACGCGGAGGTGGACGTCCGCCGCCCGGGCGCCGAGGCCGACGACGACACGTTCATCGCCCTCACGCACGCCAACGGCGTCCGCTCGCACCTGTACGTCTCGGCCACGGCCGCACAGCTCGGCCCGCGCTTCCGGGTGCTGGGCTCGAAGGCCGGGTACGTGAAGTACGGCCTCGACCCCCAGGAGGGCACGCTTCGCGACGGCGGACGGCCCGGCGGCACGTCCGAGTGGGGCACGGAGCCCGAGTCCCTGTGGGGCCGCCTCGGCGCCGGCGAGTCCCCGCTGACCGGCGGCGGCCGCCCCGTGCCGACCCTGCCCGGCGACTACCCGGCCTACTACGCGGCCGTCGCCGCCGCCCTCCGCGAGGGCGCCCCGAACCCGGTCACCGCGCTGGAGGCCGCCGCCGCGCTCGACGTGCTGGAGGCGGCCCGCCGCTCGGCCCGCGACGGTGTGGCGGTGACGCTGTGACGTCCAGTGCGGGGAACACCCCCGAGAGCACCCCGACCGTGGCGGACCTGGAGGCCCAGGAGCGGCGCCTGGTCTTCCGCCGGTTCACCCACGACGACGCGTGGGCGCTGGGTTCGCTGCTGGTGGAGCTGGCCCGGGAGCGGCAGGCACCGGTCGCGATCGACATCCACCGCGCCGGCCAGCAGCTCTTCCACGCGGCCCTGCCCGGCTCGACCCCCGACAACGACGCCTGGATCGCCCGCAAGCGGCGGGTGGTGGAGCGCTACGGCTCCGCGTCCTACCTGGTCGGAGCGCGTTTCCGGGCCAAGGGCACGACGTTCGAGGAGTCCTCGCGCCTCGATCCTGACGTGTACGCGGCCCACGGCGGCTCGTTCCCGATCCACGTCGAGGACGTCGGTGTCGTCGGCGCCGTGACGGTGTCCGGGCTGCCGCAGCTGGCGGACCACCGGCTCGTGGTGGAGGCCCTGGAGCGGTTCCTGGACCGGTAGTCCCCGACGGGGAAACACCTGGACCGGTAGTCCCGACGGGGGAACACGGGGAGTGATCCCGGGCAGTCCTCCGGTTGGAGGGGTCGGCACGCGTGATGATCACGGCACAGCACCCAGCCCGGAGGGATCGGAAGCGATGAGCGACACCGCAAGCCCCATGTCAGGCCCCCTGAAGGAAACCGTCGGCCGGTACGGCATCTGGAGCGTCGAGCTCCGTTCGGAGGACCCGGCCCGGCGCGGCGAACGCGCCGAGGCCGCGGCCGAGTTGGAGGAGTTGGGGTTCGGCGCCCTGTGGCTGGGCGGCAACAGCACCGCACGCAACGCCGCCCCCCTCATCGAGGCGACACGGCGGCTCGTCGTGGGCACCAGCATCCAGAGCATCTGGCAGCAGGAGGCCACCGTCACCGCGGCGGAGTTCACCGAGCTGGACGCGGCCCACCCCGGGCGGTTCGTCCTGGGCCTCGGGGTGAGCCACGGCCCGCTGGTGGAGCAGTACCGCCGCCCGTACGCGGCGATGGTCGCCTACCTCGACGCGCTGGACCAGGCGGGCGTCCCCGCCGGGCGCCGGCTGCTGGCCGCCCTCGGTCCCCGGATGCTGGAGCTCTCCCGGGACCGGGCCGCGGGCGCGATCCCGTACCTGGTCACCGCCGAGCACACGGCGAAGGCCCGCAGCATCCTCGGTGAGGCACCGCTCCTGGCACCGGAATTCAAGGTCGTCCTGGAGACCGAACCGGGCCGCGCCCGCGAGGTCGCGCGCGCCTATCTGGCCCCGTACCTGAAGCTGCCGAACTACACCAACAACTTCCTGCGCCTCGGCTTCACGGAGGCCGACGTCGCCGACGGCGGCAGCGACCGCCTGATCGACGCCGTGTTCGCCTGGGGCGACGACACCCGCATCCGCGACCGCATCGACGCCTTCCACCAGGCGGGCGCCGACCACGTGGCGCTCCAGGCCGTCACCGGCGCCGACCGCGAGTCCCTCCCCAGGGAGGAATGGCGCAGGCTGGCCTCACTCCTGTCCTGACCCCACCCTGCCCCCGCCCCCCAGGCGCTTCTGCGCCCTACCCCCGCACCCAGCGTGACCGTCCCAGCCCAGGGGCGCGAGGAACCGCGCATCCAACCCAGAGGCATCACAACCCCGCGCCCCTGACACACCCCGCCAGGGGCGCGGGCGCGTGTGCTGCCAGAACAGACACGGCATCGGAGCGCTCTCCCCGCCCTGCGTCGGTGGGTGCTTCGGCGCGGTGAGGGTGATTCGACGTGCCAGCGGGCGGCGAATATACGCAAAAGCACAGTAGTCCAGCCATAATGGGCCCGTTCTGTGCCAAACGGTCACGGCAGTGCCCGGACGCTCACGGGCGGCCGAGCACCGAAAGGAGTCCCCTCATGGCAGACGTCAAGGTCGGGCTGTACGTGCACGTCGAGGCCAAGCCCGGCAAGGAGGAAGAGGTCGCCGACTTTCTCCGCAAGGGCCTTGACGTCGTGCAGGAGGAGCCCGGCACCGTCGCCTGGTTCGCCGTGCGCCTGAGCGCGACCGCCTTCGCGATCTTCGACGCCTTCCCCACCGACTCCGCACGTCAGACCCACCTCAACGGCCGGCTGGGCAAGGCCCTGATGGAACGAGCCGGCGATCTGTTCTCCCAGCCGCCTTCCATCGAGCGACTCGACGTTCTCGCCCACAAACTTCCCTGAGGACCGGACGCGGCCGGTCGGGATGGTGCAGCGGATTCCGCGAAGTTCCACTTTCGATGCACGGCCTAGCGCGATCCCCGCCCCCGGCGGAGCGCCTACGCGTCGGCAACCTCCACCCGCTGCCGCCCCAGCCCCCCGATCTCCAGCTCCACCACGTCCCCCGCCCGCAGATACGGCTTCGGTGCGGGCCGACCCATCGCCACCCCCGCCGGCGTTCCCGTGTTGATGACGTCCCCGGGGTACAGGGTCATGAACCGGCTGACGTACCGGACGACCTCCGCCACGGAGAAGATCTGCTCGGCGGTCGTCCCGTCCTGCTTCAGCTCCCCGTTGACCCACAGCCGCAGCCGCAGCGCCTGCGGGTCGGGGACCTCGTCCGCCGTCACGAGCCACGGCCCCAGCGGGTTGAACGTCTCGCAGTTCTTGCCCTTGTCCCAGGTCCCGCCCCGCTCCATCTGGAACTCCCGCTCGGACACGTCGTTAGCGACCGCGTACCCGGCGACGTGCGCGAGCGCCTCCTCCCGGGACTCCAGGTACCGCGCCGTGCGCCCGATGACGACCGCCAGTTCCACCTCCCAGTCGGTCCTGGTGGAGCCGCGGGGAACGAGCACGGTGTCGTTCGGCCCGACCACCGTGTCCGGCGCCTTGAAGAAGATCACCGGCTCGGTGGGCGGCTCGGCCCCCGTCTCGCGGGCGTGGTCGTGGTAGTTCAGACCTATGCACACGATCTTGCCGATGCCGGTCAGCGGCGGTCCGACGCGCAGTCCGTCCGCGTCCAGCGCGGGCAGCTCCCCGGCGTCGGCGGCGGCGCGGATCCTGCCCAGTGCCGCTTCGTCGGCCAGCAGACCGCCGTCGATGTCCGTGACCACGCCCGACAGATCACGCAGGGTCCCGCCGGCGTCCAGCAGCGCGGGCCGCTCCGCGCCCGCCGTACCGACTCGCAGCAGCTTCATATGACCATCTCCCTCGATCGCGGCGGCCCGGCCGACGAGGTGCGCACGGGTGTGGCGTCCGCAGCCGTCGCAGGACTGGTCGATCGTCCGAGGTCACCGCCCCCCGCGCAACAACCGTTCACGTGCTGGACCAGCGCCCGGGCCGGGCTCACGGATACAGCGCCGCCCGCTCGACCGTGCTCCACGCCGTACTGGTCACCACGTACAGCGCGGCCGCCAGCGGCACCACGGCCACCGTGACGAGCGTGAAGAACGACATGAACGGCAGCACCTTGCCGATCACGGCCGGTCCGGGCGTCCGCCCCCCGTCGGCCACGGCCGTCGGCCCCGCATTCCCCGGCGTGCGCCCCGCGCGACGGCAGTTGAAGACGGCGAAGAGGGCGACGACCGCGAACAGCCCGAGGTAGACCAGCCCGGCTCCGCCGAGGAGGCCGCCGTGCGCCAGGGCGTCGCTCCACCGTCCGCCCAGGGGCGCGCCGAACAGCCGATGCGTGAGCAGGCTGTTGGTGTCGCCCCCGATCTCCGTGCTGGAGAACAGGTGGTAGAGCAGGAAGAACGCGGGCAGCTGCAGCAGGCTGGGCAGACAGCCCGACAGTGGCGACACCTTCTTCTCCGCGTGCAGCTCCAGCACCGCCTGGCGCAGCTTCTCGGGATCCTTACGGTGCCTCTCCCGCAGCCGGGCCAGCTCGGGCTGGAGTGCGGCCCGGGCCCGCTGCCCGCGCGCGGCGGCCCGGGACAGGGGGTGTACGAGGAGTCGTACGAACGCGGTGGACAGGACGATCGCGGCGGCGGCCGCGGATGCGTGGAAGAGGGGGTGCAGCAGATCGGCCAGCTGGTCGACCAGACGGGCGAAGACGGACATGGTGAGTGAGCCCTCCGGGGGTCTCGTCGTGCCGGGGTGCGGATGAACGACGGCATGACGACCCGCGCGGGACCACACGGTCACAGGTACGGGTGAGGTGCCCTACGCGACGGTCGCCGGGAGGGCGGGCCCGGGCGCCCGGGGCCGCGGTCGGCCGGCGGCGTCGGGATCACGCTGCGGCAGGAACGCCGTACGGCGGGCGCGGTCACGGAAGGCCGTGCGGACGCGGGTGGGCGGCACGGAGCATGCGCAGCGCGAGGCGAGCAGGAGGCAGACGGCGAGCGCCGACCCGGCCGCGGCGGTGGCGGCGAGCGCGACGGTCGCGGTCAGGCTGCCGGTGTCGAGCAGTGCGACCTGGAGAAGCAGGAACAGCAGCGTCGCGACGGAACGCGGACCAGCCCAGCTGCCGATCACGGACTGATCCCCCTCCCCGTACGCGTACGCCGTCCTCGAACTTCGTCGGACAAGACGCCGGCGACGGTGCGCCGGTTGCACGGCCTGTGACACGCATCGCCCCCCACCTCGCACGCGCCCGCTCACACCGTGCGGCCCCACGCCCGCGCCCGCCCCTCGCCCGCACCCTGGCCAGCGGATACCTCTCTTTTGTCGGCCGTCGGCAGTACGGTGTCACCCATGCGCCCCGACACTCCCGCCGAGAACGTCGACCACACCACCGAAGCCGCCCGTCTGGAGCGGACCGCCGGTCTGTACCCCGAGGACGCCGAGGCCCTGCTCCTCCGGGCCGCGGCGCACCTGGAGCTGTCCGGCGACCGCCCGGCCGCGACGACGCTCTACGACCGTCTGCTGTCGTCCCCCGAGAGCCTGGAGAACCCGCACCTGGTCCGCGCCCTGAAGGCGTCGAACCTCTGGGAGTACGACCACGAGGCGGAAGCCCGGGCCATCATCGACGGCGTCCGCGCGGCGGGCCCCCGGGACCCCGCGCCCTGGGTGATCGTCGCGGAGGCGCTGGAGTCGCACGACGAGCTGCAGGCGGCGCAGGACACGTTCACGGAAGGGCTGCGGCTGCTCCTCACGGACACCGAGGAGCCCCCGCATGCCCTGCACCCCCTCTTCTTCGGCCGCCACCGGGTCAGGCGCATGCTGGCCGTGGCCCACGACGAGTGGGACACCCTGGCCGACGGCCTGCACTCGTCGCCGGTCTCCCTCGACGAGCTGCACGACCCCAAGCGGGTGTGGTCCCTCGGCTCGGAGAACCCGGCGGAGCTGGAGGCGGAGATCACCCGCCTGCGCGCCGAACTGGGCGCCTACCGGGAGGCCCTGTCCCGCCCGTTCCCCGTGGCCATGCTGCACTGGCCGGCGGACGAACTGGCGGAGCTCGTCGCCGCCTACCCGGCCCTCGCCGCCGAGTACCCCTCCCACGAGGAGCACCTGGCGACGATAGAGACGTCGTTGCGCGAGCTGTCCGCCTCCGGCACCGCGAACCTGGGCGTCGTCACGGGCACGGTCCCCTCCTACGAGGCCTTCGCCGCCTCGGAGCTGGCCTCCCCCACCGACACCACCCTCCTCCCCCAGTACGCGACGATCCTGGCGGCCCGCGGCCGGGCAATCGCCTGGCCACCGGAGCGGGGGGCCGCCTGCTGGTGCGGGTCGGGGCGGGTCTACGGGGAGTGCCACGGGGCCTCATGACTGGGGCTTGACAGACGAAGGCCACGAGAGAACCCGCTTCCAGCTGCCTGGCTACCGCGCCCCGCGAGCCAGAGGGACCCTGCTCGCTCATACTCGGCAGCGGTCGTACGACCATGCCCAGTAGCCCCATCTGCTCCACTCAACTGGCGAAGGGTTGGGATCTTTTCCGCCGTCTCTGGGCATGGCCTTCCCGCAAGCCTGGCAGAGTGTGCGCATGGCTTTGATCAAAGAGTTTCAGACGACCTCCTCTGACACGCAAAGGGTCCACGGTCCCGTCATATGCGGTTACCGATCCTTCACGTCGGGTGGTCGTCGCATCCTCCAGCTAGACACTTACGGATCGACCGACCGCCAGATTCCCGACAAGATCAGCCAAAGCATCCAGCTCGACGCTGATGGCGCCCGCGAGCTGCTCAGGATCATCGCCGAGTCGTTTCCTGACATCGTTCGCTGACCGCCGGACGCCGCATCGCGCCTGAGCTGCGAGCCGCCGGTCCACCGCAGCGGCCCTAGTCCGCGACCGCGGCGGGCTGAAACGCGCCGAGCCATGCTTCACATCAGCGACTTTCGGCTTCGAAGTGAGTTTGGGCCCGATCCAATACCTCCTCCGGGTCACGACCATGTGCGTGAAGCCAGTGGAGGAGATCCGTGATCACATCAATCGCGGTCTCCTCCGCGACCGTCGTTCCGAGGCGCCCCAGGTCCATGCCATGTGACGCCTTCACCGCACTGCCATACAGCCCCAGTACGTCCGCAGCTCGGGTCACACGGGGACCTAAGGCGTACCCATGGGCAGGGCCGAGGGCCGTGTAGAACTCGCACCAGGTCACTTTGCGCTGGGCTGTGAGGTCGATACCCCACCGGTCGGTCAAAGCGTCGATGAGCGCCATGCCCCGGCCCGATTCGGCCTCCGAATCCGCATGGGCCAGAACCGGGACCGTGCGAGGATCCGGATCCTGCACTTCGATACGCACACGGGCGCCGCGCTGCGCGAGGGCGAGCATGGTCGGAGTCCCCGGTCCCACGTGGGTGATCACGTTGGTCACGAGTTCGCTGGCGCACAGCTCAACGACCTCACTGAGGTCCAGCAAGCCCCAAAGCTCCAGGCGGAGCCGCAACATACGGCGCAGTCCGGCGACTTCCGTGGCATCCGCCAGGAACGGCAGCTCCCACACCCTCCTTGGCGTACAGCTACGGCAGTCCTCCACGCCCTCGTCCACCCACTGGCTCCAGTCACTCATGCCGTCTTGCGCTTTCAGTGATCTCACAAGAACTCACAGTTGCAGTGGAACTCTCAAAATGGAACTCTCACATCCCAGCCGTAGAAGCACGCTCCCCAACGCGCGCCCCCGGCGCACGGCACCTTGCCGTTCTCGCCGCCGGACGACCACGATCTGCCCTATCCACAAGAAGGGGTGTACGCATGCCAGTTGGACCCACCACCCGTAGGCGCCAATTGGGCTCCGACCTGCGCCGACTCCGCGAGTCAAAGGGGCTCACCTTGGAGGAGGCAGGGACTCGGGTCGGCATCTCAAAGGCAACCCTCAGCCGCTACGAGACGAAGGAGGGCGCGGTCAAGTGGCCGGCCGTTGACGCTCTATGTCGTGAGTACGGAGCCACGGAAGAGGAACGCCTCGCGCTGGTCGAGTTGGCCAAGGGCGCCAAGATCCAGGGGTGGTGGCGATCCCTCGCCGATCCCATCCCCGAATCGATGAACCTCATGCTCACCCTTGAGGACGAGGTCACTCGCGAGGACCACTACGCCTGCATGTATGTACCTGGCTTGCTTCAGACGCGCGCGTACGCCGAGGCCGTACATCGGGCGTCGGAGGTGCAGTGCGAAGAGCGCGAGGTACAGCACATGGTTGATATCCGCATGAAGCGCCAGGAGTTGCTGGATCGTGAGGATCCACCGCACATTTGGTGCGTGATCGATGAGGCGGCGCTTCGTCGGCGAGTGGGTGGCCGAGAAGTGATGCGAGAACAACTGGAGCACCTGCTCAACGTGTCTCAGCGCCCACACATCACAGTCCAGGTGCTGCCGTTCGCACGTGGCGCGCACGCGGCGGCTGTCGGCAGCTTCGCTGTCCTACGCGGGCAGACTCCCGAACTCGATGTGGTGTACGTGGACCTCCTCGGCGGCGGACTCTTCATGGAGAAGCCGCAGGAGCTTGAGCGTTATAGGTTGGCGTTCCAGTACCTCAGCGCACAAGCACTCGACCTCGAGTCATCCACTGCGTACATCGACAAAGTCAGCAGGGAGTCTTGATGACTACACTGTCAGAGCTTGACTGGTTCAAGTCGTCTTACAGCGGCGGCAGCGGCACGGAGTGTGTGGAGTGCGCATACGTCGACGACAACACGCTGATACGGGACTCAAAGCTATCGAAAGATGCAGTGGTCCATGTTCAGGCTGGTACCTGGCACGACTTCATACAAGCCTTGAGACGCGATGCGCTCAGCTAGCCTCCACGCGATGCACGAGGGGGTCTGCGACACGCCAGACCCCCTCGGAGTAGCCAGGGTCGAAGTCCTGGACCTTCGCGCTGACGACCTATCCTTCGATTCGGTTGGCCGGTCGACGCCCCTTATTCCATGCATCCAGGACAAGTCGGTAACAAACGCTAATCCGAGACCCGGTTCCGCTGTTGTTGAAGCCACCGTTGGACGCTGCACTCAAAACCTGAGAACGCCACTTCGCCGCCGTGGCAGTGCGCTCAATCCTCTTCGCAAGTTCGGCGTCATTGACTAGTTCACCATGGCGACCGATGAACATTCCGATGCCACCCAGGAGCATGCCGTCCCAAGTCTCGGCGGAGCGACCCCAAGCTTCTTCCGCGATGGTGAGGGTACGGTCAAGCACTTCCGCCCCGTATCGGTCCGTGATCTGCAAAACGCCCGACACGGCGCCCACGCTGTTCGTCGAGGAAGAGCCAAGGCCGAGTCTGTGAGCCCTCAAAACACGGTCCGTATCGACAAACAGAGGCACACCTCCGGTGAGACCAACGTGGTACTCGTCGATCGGACGCGGCTTGTGAGACTCGCGGTTCTTGATCAGGAAGAGAATCGCCTCCTGTTCCTGCGTAAGGCCGTAGTGGATGTCCGCCCGAATAGTCTCCAACCCTGCCAGCTCGCAGGCGCGCTTCCGGTGCTGGCCATCGACGATGTAGCGCGAGCCATCCTCACGCTCGGAGACGATGATGGTTCCGATCGCCTCACGGACGAGGCTGTTCGCGATCAACTGGGCACGACGCTCGTTCAGCGTGCGCTGGGCCTGCGGGTCGATGAGGAGATCAGCGATCTTCACCTCCACGCCGTGATCAACGTCGTGCTTCGGCAGGTCGTAGGTGTACTTGGGCATGACGAACCTCCTGACGCCACGTCAAGGGATGTCGGGCAAGGCCGGATTGGGGGATGGGCGTCAACACGTCAGTAAATCATTTGATCACGCCTGAAACATCGCGTTTTTCATCCTCGGAGCCTGGCGTGTGCAAGCGGGTCCAAGAGTTGTCCCGCAATCACGGTGGCAGGAGCGGTCCGAGGGTGGCTGAGCTCCTCACACAGCGACCAACGTGGGGCTGAGAGACTCAAGTTATGGGATCTTGGGGAACCTTGGGGCCGGCGCTGTTGTCGCTGGCAGGCGTTGCGCTCGGCGCGGGCGGATCACTGTTTGGCCAGTACCTCGTGTCACGAGCAAGCACTCGACAGCTCGAAGTACAGGAGTCGGCCGCGCACCGGGCGGAGCTCAAGCACGCGGTCCTGATGTTCCTGAGTCTTGCGTCGAAGGCGGAGAAGGCGGCGCTCGCACGCTCGGGCAGTGAAGGCACCACGGCCGATGCCGAGCTCGATCAGCTCGTCGATGATCTGTGGCTGGCGCAAGCGGAGATCGACTTGGCAGCCAGAAGCGAGTTCCTGCGAGGTGCTGCCTATCGTTATGCGGCCCGCCTCGCGGAGGCAGCCAAGAGCGGAATATCCGACGGCTCCGCGCTGCGCGCGCCGCAGGCGCAGTTCTTCGACGCGGCGTATGACGACATGTGGCCTGGCCATCGACGGACGGCCGGTGGTTCCGCGACACCTCAGTGAGATGGTGCGGCGGATGGAACGATCTTGGCGTGGCTGGTGTGATCACGGCGTCGGAGCCGTCTTGGATAACCCCGTTCAGCGGACTGAGCCCGCGTAGCTTCCGCAAGCTGATCACCGCGCTCCGACGAGACGGCGTGGATCCAGTGCGCCAAGGTCGGCCCTGGAGCCTGCCGCTGGAGGACCGCGTGCTGCTGCTGTCGGCGGCCCGGACGGCCGGGGAAGGACGGGGAGGAGGTCAGCGCGTACGACCGGGCTCGTCTCAGACACGGAACCCGCCAGCGAGAACAGTCGTCGCCCCTTACCGGGCGTACGTCGAGGAGGTGCTGTCGACGACGTCAGGAGCTGCGACAGCCCCGTTTCGGGCGCCACCGGGCGCTGTGGTGGCGCCCGTCCGTCAGCCGACGGGGGCGCGGGTCACCGCGGGCTCAGGTGTGCCCGGCCGAACAGGAGGGCGTAGCCCGGGGGCAGGTGGTTGAGGATGCGGGTCAGGAGGTCGTCGTCGACCAGGTCGGCCAGGACGCTGAGGACCGAGCTGACGTCCCAGCGGGCCGTCGCCGGGGTGGCTCCCTCGATGCGGGCCGCGACCGAGTCGACGAACTCGGCCGCCGTCAGGGGGCGGGTCGCGGGGATCTGCGCGGCGACCACCCGGGCCGCCTCCTGGGGGAGGGCCCGGGCCAGTTCGGCCCGCTCGTCACCGATCACGTGACCGCCGAGGGCCGACAGGACGATACGGGTGACGCGTTCGGCCTCCGCCCTCGTCGGGTACTGACCGGCGTCCCGCACCGCCTCGGTCAGTTCCCTCCACTGGTCCGCGTCCGTGTCGTGCCGGTCGTCGGAGCGCCGGGACCGGGGCAGGGGCAGCGGGCTCGTCAGCACGTTCGTCAGCGTCCGTCCACTCGGCGTCCGTCCGCTCGTGCTCACGCTCTCGCCGGTGACGGCCGTGGCAGTCGCGCCGGTACTCGGCGTCCTCGGCGTGCCGGGCACCGTCACTCGGGGCAGCGTCACACTCGGCACCGTCGTCGCGCTCATCGTGCGGGGTCCTCCTCCGGGTCCGCCCGCCGGGGACAAGGGGCGGGCATGGGTGACGGCGTCCCGCGAGTGGGGCGCGGACTCGCGGGACGCTTCTCCTGGGACGTGATGGGCCGGGCGGCCTCGGCTGCGCAGCCGTCCACCGTCCGAGGCCGCGGGACCGGCGGCCGCCACGCCGGCGGCCGCCGCGGCCCGCACGCAGCCCCGCCGCTCAGCCGATTCGGCGGCCGACGCGACGGCCGGCGGCTGCGGTCGACGGTCGCGGTCGGGGGCCGCGGTGGCGTCTCCGCCGGCCCGGGGATCGGCTCAGCCGCTGATCTGCTTGCGTTCGCTGCCGCCGGAGATCTGGATCTTGCGCGGCTTGGCCTGCTCGGCCACCGGGATACGCAGCGTGAGGACGCCGGCCTCGTAGGAGGCGTCGATGCGCTCGGTGTCGAGGGTGTCGCCGAGGAAGAGCTGACGGGTGAACGTGCCCGTGGGGCGTTCGGCGACGAGCAGTTCCGCGCCCTCGGGGGCGGGGGACTTGCGCTCGGCACGGACGTTCAGGACGTTCCGTTCGACGTCGAGGTCGATGGTCTCGGGGTCCACGCCCGGCAGGTCGAAGTGGACGATGAAGTCGTCACCGGCGCGGTAGGCGTCCATGCCCATAGTCCCCGGGCGAGCCCCGCCGAATACCTGCTGCGTGAGGCGGTCGAGTTCACGGAACGGGTCGGAACGCATGAGCATCACAGGTCACTCCTTTCGCCAGATGGTGCTGTGCGATGCCCTACGTCTTCTTATATAGCCCGGCGGATGAAACTTGACAAGCTCCGGCTCAGGTTTGCGCGTTCGTGGTGGTCAACGTCGTGGATGCGGTGCCCGGGAGGGCGGGACGGCCGCGGTCGTGGTGACGCGACGGCCCCGCCCCCCGTCGCTCGCCGGGGGCGGGGCCGCGGCAGGTTGTGCCACTGGGGCCGGGTGGCGTCAGCCGAACATGCCCGGCTCGTAGTCGCCCGCCGGCTGCCGGACGATGACGTTCGCGCGGTTGTAGGCGTTGATGAGGGCGATCAGGCCGACCAGGGCGCCCAGCTGGTCCTCGTCGTAGTACTTGGCGGCGTTCTCCCAGGCCTCGTCGGTGACTCCGCCGGCGGCGTCGGCGATGCGGGTGCCCTGTTCGGCCAGCTCCAGGGCGGCGCGCTCGGCCTCGGTGAAGACCTTCGCCTCCCGCCAGACCGCGACCAGGTGGAGACGCTGGGCCGACTCGCCGGCGTGTGCCGCCTCCTTGGTGTGCATGTCGGTGCAGAAGCCGCAGCCGTTGATCTGGCTGGCGCGGATCTTCACCAGTTCCTGCGTCGCCGCCGGAAGCGCCGACTCCGACAGGACCTTGCCGGCGGCGTTGATGTGGCGGATCGTCCTGGCCAGGACGGCGTTCTCGAAGAGGTTGAGGCGGGCTTCCATCGCGGTCTCCTTGATGCTCTCTGCTGCGACTCGGGCAGGTCTGTTCTCGCGGTTGCACGAGTACGACGGAGCGGGGGCGCGTGGTGTGACACACCGGCGGGGGCCATGGCTGTGAGCTGCGTCTCATCCGGTGGGGCGGCCGGGTGGCCGTCCGGTGCGCGGGAGCGGCGGTCGCCCGGCGGGCGAGGGAGGCGGGTTAGCCTCGGTTTGTTCTGACGTATGGACGTGTGGGAGGCAGTGATGGCCAGGGTTCCTGCGGCTGTGGTCGCCGCGAGCGGGCTCGTCGGCGGGTACGGGGTCGCCCGTTGGACCAAGAAGAGGCAGCTGGGCGGGGCCGTGCTGGCCGTCGCCGGGGCCGCCGCCGCGCAGCAGTGGCGGCAGCGGGCGGGCGGCAAGGCGGCGGGCGCGCTCACGGCCGCCTACGTCGCCGCCTTCGCCGGGTCGCACCCGCTGGCCAAGAAGGTCGGCGCCTGGCCGTCCGTCCTCGGCGTGGCGGGCGCCGTCGCCCTGGCCTCCTGGGCCGTCTCCGACCGGCGGCGCTGACCGGCCGGACTGACCGGCGCCGACCGGCCGGACTGAGCGGCGCTGACCGGCTGGACTGACCGGGGCTGAGCGGGGCCGGCCGGGAGCTGACCGGCGGCGCCAGCCGGGGGCTGAGCGAGCCCGGCCGGGAGCTGAGCGGGACAGACCGCGGGTTGACCGGGGGGACTGACCGGCGGCGCTGACCACCGCGGCGTGGTCCAGCTCCCGGGCCGCGCCGAGCACGGTCGAAAGCGACGCCCCCAACGGACGTACGCCAACGGCGGCACCCCCACCGGGCGCGCGGCCGCCGCAGACAGCCACCGCTCCCGCTCCGGTCACGAAAGTGGGGCCGACCCGGTCGGCCCCACTCCGAGCGTCTACGCGCCCGTCATACGTGCCCACGCCCGCCCGTTCCCGGGCTACGCCACCCCCGTGCCGCCGCCCTGCGCGGTGGCGACCTGCGTCGGTGCCGCCGTCAGCGGCCTGGCGATGTCCTCCAGCGAGCGTCGCTCCGCCCGCACCGCGAGGGCCGCCGCGACCAGGCCGGCCGCGCACATCAGCCCCGCGCCGATCTGGAAGGCGAGGACCGTGTCGCCGACCTTGCCGGTGCCCGTGAGGTCGGCGAACAGCAGCGGGCCGCTGATACCGCCGGCCGCGGTGCCGAGGGCGTAGAAGAAGGCGATGGACATCGCCCGCGTCTCCATCGGGAAGATCTCGGAGACCGTCAGATAGGCGCTGGAGGCGCCGGCCGAGGCGAAGAACAGCACCGCGCACCAGCACGCGGTCAGCGTCCCGGCGCTCAGCGAACCCCGGTCGAACAGCCAGGCGGTGCCGAACAGCAGCAGGCCGGACAGCAGGTACGTGGAGGAGATCATCACCCGGCGGCCGACCGTGTCGAACAGCTTGCCGAGCAGCAGCGGGCCCACGAAGTTGCCGACCGCGATGACGGCGAAGTAGTAGCCGGTGTGGTCGGCGGGGATGTCGTAGAACTTCGTCAGGATCGCGCCGAAGCCGAAGGTGATCGCGTTGTAGAGGAAAGCCTGGCCGACGAAGAGGGAGAAGCCGAGGACGGCCCGCTTGCGGTAGTCGGAGAACACCGTGCGGGCGATCTCCAGGAAGCCGACGGTCTTGCGCTGGTGGATGGTGAGCTCGCCGTGCGGCGGGGGCAGCGGCTCGCCCCGCTCGCTCTCGACCTCCCGCTCGATGGCGGACACCACCTCCTCGGCCTCCTTCTCCCTGCCGTGGATCAGCAGCCAGCGCGGGCTCTCCGGGACATGGCGCCGCACGAGCAGGATGACCAGGGCGAGGACGGCACCCAGCGCGAAGGTCAGCCGCCAGCCCACGTTCGCGGCCAGCAGGTCGGTGTTGAGGGCGAGGATGGACAGCAGGGATCCGAAGACCGCGCCCACCCAGAAACTGCCGTTGATGATCAGGTCGACGCGCCCGCGGTAGTTCGCCGGGATGAGCTCGTCGATCGCGGAGTTGATGGCCGCGTACTCGCCACCGATGCCGAAGCCGGTGAGGAAGCGGAAGAGGAAGAACCACCAGGCGTCGAAGGAGACCGCGGTCAGGGCGGTGGCCGCGAGGTACACGGCCAGGGTGATCATGAACAGCTTCTTGCGGCCGAAGCGGTCGGTCATCCGGCCCCAGAACAGGGCGCCGACGCAGGCTCCGGCCACGTACAGCGCGGCCGCGAGGCCGGTGACCTGGCTGGAGGTGATCGGCAGACCACTGCCGGACTCCGACAGGCGGCTGGCGATGTTGCCGACGACCGTGACTTCGAGGCCGTCGAGGATCCACACGGTGCCGAGACCGATGACGATCGTCCAGTGCCAGCGCGCCCAGGGCAGTCGGTCGAGTCTGGCGGGGATGTTCGTGGTCACGGTGCGGCCGGCCTCGGCCTGTGCGGTGGTCATGGGCTCCCTCCTCAGCAGAACGCTCATCGGGTGCCCGCTACCCGCGCCCCTCACGCCCTGCCGACCCGGCCGACCCGGCCGGGGCGGCCCGCGGACCCCGTGCGCGGACCCCGGGCGCGGGGCCTACGCGCCGAGGGCCCGCGACACCGTGTAGATCAGCAGACCCGCCAGGGAGCCCACGACCGTGCCGTTGATGCGGATGAACTGCAGGTCGCGGCCGATGTGCGCCTCGATCTTGCGCGTGGTGTGCTCGGCGTCCCAGCCCGCCACCGTGTCGGTGATCAGGGAGGTGATCTCCTTGCGGTACGTCGTCACGACGTACACCGCCGCGCCCTCGACCCAGCCGTCGACCTTGCCCTGGGCCTTGGCGTCGACGGCCATCCGGGAGCCCAGCGACAGCAGGGAGGCCCGCACGCGCAGCCGCAGCTCGCTGCGCTCGTCCTCCGCCGCGGAGACGATCATCGACCGTACGGCGCCCCAGGCGGACGCGATCAGGTCCTGCACCTCGCCGCGGCCGAGCACCTCGTCCTTGAGGCGCTCCACCCGCGTGCGGGTCTCGGTGTCGGACTGCAGGTCGGAGCCGAAGTCGGTGAGGAACCGGTCGAGGGCGCCGCGCGCCGGGTGGGAGGGCATGTCCCGCATCTCGGTGACGAAGCGCAGCAGCTCCTTGTAGACCCGCTCGCCGACCTTCCTGTCGACGAACCTCGGCGTCCAGCCGGGCGCGCCGCCCTGCACGGCGTCCATGACGGAGTCGCCGTGCCACACCAGCCAGTCGTGCGCCCGGGAGACGACCAGGTCGACGGCCCGCCGGTGCCCGCCGTCGGCGACGATCTGCTCCAGCATCTTGCCGAGGCCGGGCCCGATCTCCTTGGCGTTCGCCCGCCGGGTGATCGCCTCACCGACGACGGCCTGGACGTCGGAGTCCCGCAGGACCGTCAGGGCGCCGCGCAGGGCCGTGGCCAGTTCCGCCGTCACCCGGTCGGCGTGCTCGGGTTGGGCGAGCCAGGCGCCGAGGCGGCTGGCGATGCCGACGGCGCGCAGCCGCTGCCGTACGACGTCCTCGGAGAGGAAGTTCTCGCCGACGAACTCGCCCAGGGAGACACCGAGCTGGTCCTTCTTGGTGGGGATGATCGCGGTGTGCGGGATGGGCAGACCGAGGGGGTGGCGGAAGAGGGCGGTGACCGCGAACCAGTCGGCGAGCGCGCCGACCATGCCCGCCTCGGCGCCCGCGGCGACGTAGCCCGCCCAGGCGCCGGCGCCCTGGTTCTGCCCCCACTTGGCGAGGGCGTAGACGACGGCCACGAACAGCAGCATCCCGGTCGCGGTCAGCTTCATGCGGCGCACACCGCGGCGCCGCTCCTCGTCGGCGGGACTGAACACGGTCATCGCCCGCTGGGAGCCGCCGGCCGGCGGGCGGGCACCGGCGGCCGCGGGCCGACGAGCCGGGACGCCGGCGGCTGCGCCTTCGGCGGGCCGTGCCGGGGACTCCGGGCCCGCCGAGGATCCGGGGCCCGCCGCGGACCCGGAACCGTCGGCGCGCGCGGGCCCCGCCGAGGGCGCGGACCCGCCGGAGCCCGCCGAACCGGCCGAGCCCGTCCGCGCACCGGATCCCGCCGGACCACCTGAGTCCGTGGCCGCACCGGATCCCGCCGCGGCGTCCGGCCCCGCGGTGGCACCGGCGCTCGCGGTGTCCCCGTGCCCTACGTCCTGCGGGCCCTTCCCGCCCGCCGCCGGGTCGTTCTTCGCTTCCGGTGTTGTCCGATCCATCCGCTCCACCCGTTCGGTGATCCCGCACACAATTGTCCCCTCCTGACCGACTCCCGGAACGGGACGAGGGTTCCCGGCGTCTACTTCCCCGGGGGCGCCGGGCCCGGTCCTGACACGCCCTCCCGAGCCATGCCCGCAGCGTGAGCTCACCGGATCGGAGCCCAGGGCTCCCTTCGTCTAGGAGAACGACATCCGCATGACCAAACGTCATGGTTATGCCCTGCTGACCGCGATCGGCGCACTGATCGTGGTCCTTTCCACCGTCCTGTACGTCTCGGTCGCCTCCGGTGAGGGCAGTCCGGCCGGCCCCTTCCCCGCCGGCCGCGCGCCGTACAACTCCGCCGCCCCCGCCTCCGCCGGCACCTGGGTCGGCGCCTGGGCCGCCGCCCCCTCGGGAGCCGAGCCCGGCACCGGGGCCGCCGGTCTGGCGGGCCGCTCGGTGCGCAACGTGGTGCACGCGAGCGTCGGCGGTACGAGTGCCCGCGTCACGCTGTCCAATCTCTACGGCCGGTCGCCGCTGACCGTCACGCACGCGTCGATCGCGGTCGCCGCCGGCCACGGCAGCGCTGCCGCCGCCCCGGGGACGATGGTGCGGCTCACCTTCGCCGGCCTCCCCGCCGTCGTCATCCCGGCCGGCGAGCAGGTGATGAGCGACGCGGTCCCGGTCGTCGTACCGCAGGGCGCCGACGTGCTGGTCACCCTCCACTCCCCCACCCCGTCCGGGCCGGTCACCTATCACCGCCACGCACGCCAGGTCTCCTACGTCGCCGACGGCGACGCGGCCGAGAGCGTGACGGGGGCCCCGTACACCGGCCGGACCGAGGTCTGGCGGTACGTGACCGCGCTGGACGTGCTCAGCGACGCCGCGGACGGCACCGTCGTCGTCCTCGGCGACTCGATCACCGACGGCATCACCTCCACGGCAGGCACCAACCGCCGCTGGACGGACGTCCTGTCGAAGCGGCTGCGGGCCGCCGTGGCCGCCGGCGCGGACGTGCCCCGCTACAGCGTCGTCAACGAGGGCATCAGCGGCAACCAGGTGGTGGCGAGCGGCCCCGGCCGTCCCGCCGACAACGCGAGCGGGCTGAGCCGCTTCCGGCGCGACGTGCTGGAGCGGACCAGCGTCAAGGTCGTCGTCGTCGACCTCGGAGTCAACGACATCCTGCGCAATCCGCGCCTCGCCGACCCCGAGGAGATCACCGGGGGACTGCGCACGCTGGTGCGGCAGGCGCACGGGCGCGGACTGAGGGTCGTCGGTGCGACGCTCATGCCGTTCCAGGGGCACCGGGGCTGGACCGATGCCCGGGAGTCCGTACGGCAGCAGGTGAACGCACGGATCAGGGCCGGCGGCGTCTTCGACGCGGTCGTCGACTTCGACAAGGCGCTGCGGGACCCCTACGCCCCGCGCCGGCTGCGGGCGGACTACGACAGCGGCGACCACCTGCACCCGAGCGACCTGGGCTACCGCCGGATGGCGATGACGTTCGACCTGGCCGACCTCGAGGGTGCGGGGCAGGCGCGGCTGTGACCGCCGCGGGAACACCGGCCCTCCCGCGGCGGCTGCCCGCCGTTCGGCCCATCCCGTGGACCGGTCCTGTGTCGGCGCCCGCGGCCGGCTCCCCCGGCAGACATGGTGACGACGGAATACGACGCGACGCGACGCGGCGAGAAGCGACGAGGCGACGAGGAAAAGAGGACGAGCGTGCAGATCGGTGAGGCTGTTCCCACCCGGCGGACCGTCCTGGCGCTCGGCGGCGCCGCCGCCCTCGCCACCGTGGTGTCCGCACCCGGCAGCGCACGTGCCGCCGCGTCCGGCGGGCACCTCCACGGGCGGCTGCGGGACCTGGAGAGGGAGCACTCGGCGCGGCTCGGGGTGTTCGCCCACGACACGGCGACCGGGGCGACCGTGTCGTACCGCGCCGGCGAGCGGTTCCCGATCTGCTCGGTGTTCAAGGCCGTCGCCGCCGCGGCGGTCCTGCGGGACCTGGACCGTCACGGCGAGTTCCTCGCCGGGCGCGTCCGCTACTCCGAGGCGCTGGTCCGGAAGTCGGGGTACGCCCCCGTCACCGGCCGGGCGGAGAACCTCGCCCACGGCATGACCGGCGCCCAGTTGTGCGCCGCCGCCGTCGGGGAGAGCGACAACGCCGCGGCGAACCTTCTGCTGAGCCGGCTGGGCGGCCCGACGGCGATCACCCGTTTCTGCCGGTCGATCGGGGACACGACGACCCGGCTCGACCGCTGGGAGCCGGAGCTGAACTCGGCCGAGCCCTGGCGGGTCACCGACACCACCACTCCGGCCGCCATCGGCAGGACGCTCGGACGTCTCGTCCTCGGTCGCGTGCTCGCGCCCGCCGACCGCGAGCGGCTGACCGGCTGGCTGGTGGCGAACACCACCAACACCGAACGGTTCCGTGCCGGCCTGCCCGCCGGCTGGATCCTGGCGGACAAGACCGGCGGCGGGCAGGAGTACGGCGTCGCCAACGACGTGGGCGTCGTCTGGCCGCCGAAGCGGCCGCCGCTGGTGCTGTCGGTGCTCTCGACCCGGTACTCCCCCGAGGGGCCGGCGCACAACGCCCTGGTGGCCGACGCGGCCGCGCTGGTGGCGTCGGCGCTCACCTGACACCGCGGGGCAGCGGACGCCCGCGCCGGCGCCCGGCCCGGACCGGGCGCCGCGCAGGTGCCAAGAGGGGGCGGGTGCCCGCCGGGAGCGGCGCCACGCAGGTAGCCGGCCGAAAGCGGGCGGCGCCCGCACCGGTGCCCGAACGGGACCGGGCGGCGTCCGAGGGTTCCCGCTACACCGGCCCGTTCCCGTGCCGGCGTCGGTCCCGGTCCTCCCACCGCTCCTCGCGGCGTGCGGCGTGCAGCTGGTGCCGTTCCGAGCGGCGTTCCAGCTTCTCCCGGCGCCGATCCTCCTTCAGCCGGGCCCGCTCCTCCCGCTGCCGCAGCCGTTCCGCCTTCGTGAGCTTGCGCTCGACGCCCACGCCGCCCCAGAAGGCGAACCCCGTCACGATCACACGGGGCGCGCCCGGATCCCCGGGGACGCCCTCCTCGCGGTGGTCGAAGCCGCCCATGACGCCGACGCCGCGCACGACGACCTCCACCCCCGGCGGCACGATCACCTGCACCCCGCCCATGATCGCCACGCAGTTGATCTCCACCTCGCGGTCCGCGAAGTACGCCTCGCGCAGGTCGATCTCGCCGCCGCCCCAGAACGCGAACGAGCGGAACAGCTTCGGCACCGTCCAGCGCCCCTTGCGCTGGAACCCGGACATGACGGCGACCGCCCACGCCGACGATCCGCCACCGCCGACGATCCGGTCCGCCCACGTCCCGCCCTCGGCGGGATCCTTGCGCAGCGACACCACCGGGACGGCCGCACCGGAGGCCGGCAGGTCCACGGTGAGCGGCGTGAGCTCCCCGTACGTCCGGGCCCGGTACGCCACCTCCAGCCGTACCTCGAACTCCGCCATGTCCAGCCGCCCCTCCGCCAGGGCGTCCCTGAGGATGTCGGCGACCCGGTCACGATCGGCGTCTGAGGCGCGCAGCTGGGGCGCATCGTCGGTCATGCGCAGCAGCCTACGAAATCCACGCCGACCGGGCACCCCCCTGAAGCCCGGTGAAGCGGCCAGGACTTGACCACCCGTCCGCCGGACCACGCACCGGACGCCCCGGCGCCGCCGTTCGGGCGAGGACAGTCCCGTGCGCGTGACAGCGGGCCGCGACAGCACGCCGGCGACAGCGGGCCCGCGACAGCACGCCGATGACGGTATGCCCGTGCCGGCGGGCCGCTCACGACGGGCCCCGGGAGACAACCCGCTGCGCCTCCTCCGCCGGACCGTCACCAGTCCGTCCGGGCGAGTGCAGCATCTTCGCGATCACCGCCTCGATGTCCGGCTCCCGCACCGACAGGTCCACCAGCGGGTACTGCGCGGCGATCCGCGCCACCAGCGGGGCGGCCGACTGCGCCGCCGGGAAGGCCAGCCACTGCCGCGGCCCCTCCACCCGCACGACACGCGCGGGCGGCACCTCGATCGGCGGCACCTCGCGCTCCAGGTCCACCACGAGCGTCCGCTCGCTCTCCCCCGCGTCGTGCAGCCCGGCCAGCGGACCGTCGTACATCAGGCGGCCGTGGTCGATGACCATCACCCGTGAGCACAACTGCTCGATGTCCTGCAGGTCGTGCGTGGTGAGCAGCACCGTCGTGCCGCGTTCGGAGTTCAGGTCCCGCAGGAAATCCCGGACCCTGGCCTTGGAGACTATGTCGAGGCCGATGGTCGGCTCGTCGAGGTAGAGCACCTCGGGGTCGTGCAGCAGGGCCGCCGCGATGTCGCCGCGCATGCGCTGCCCCAGCGAAAGCTGCCGCACCGGCACGTCCAGCAGAGAGCCCAGTTCGAGGAGTTCGACGCAGCGGTCGAGGTTCTCGCGGTAACGGCCGTCCGGGATGCGGTACATGCGGTGCGTCAGCCGGTAGGAGTCGATCAGCGGCAGGTCCCACCACAGCGTGGTGCGCTGACCGAACACCACCCCGATGCGCTGCGCCAGCCGCGTCCGCTGACGGGACGGGTCGATGCCCGCCACCCGCAGCCGTCCGCCGCTCGGGGTGAGGATGCCGGTCAGCATCTTCACCGTCGTCGACTTGCCCGCGCCGTTGGGGCCGATGTAGCCGACCATCTCACCGCGCGCGACGGTGAAGGAGATCCCGTCGACGGCCCGCACCTGCCGCCGTTCGCTCCTGAGGAACCCGGTCCGCCTGCGCACGTCGAAGACCTTCTCGACCCGGTCCAGTTCGATGAAGTGACCGTCCACACCGCCGATGCCACCCGAACCGCTGACGCCGTTCACACCTCCGGTGCCGCCCACATCGCCCACGCCGTCGCCGCCGTTCACGCCGTTCATGCCGTCCCTGTCTCCCACTCCGCCCGTCACACCCCGCGCGTCCCCCCTGTCGTCCCGGCCCCCTAGCTCCCCGTGCTGCGGTACGACCGCAGCCCCGCCCGCCAGGCCAGCCCCGCCAGCGCGCAGCAGACCACCGCCACCAGCGGCGGCGCGAACGCCGCCCACGCCGGCAGGCCCAGCGGATACGGCCGCCCCAGCACGTACGCCGCCGGCACCCAGTTGACGAACGCCAGCGGCAGCACGAAGGTCACCCCGCGCACCATCTCCTTGCCGAACACCGTCGGCGGATACTGCAGCATCGTCGTCCCGCCGTAGGTGAACGCGTTCTGCACCTCGGAGGCGTCCTGCGCGACGAACTGGAACGCCGCGCCCGCCACGAACACCGCGCAGAAGATCCCGCAGCCGCTCAGCAGCAGCACCGGCATCAACAGCACCTTCACCGGCGTCCAGTGCACGTCCAGCACGGACACCGCGTAGCCCAGCACCAGCGCGCCCTGCGTGACCCGGCCCAGCCGGCGCGGCGCGAAACGGTCCGCCGCGACCTGCGCCAGCACCGGCGCCGGCCGCACCAGCAGCGTGTCGAGCGTGCCGTCGCGCACCCGCCGCCCCAGCCGGTCCATCGAGCCGATCGCCAGATCCGCCAGCCCGAACGACGCATTGGACAGCCCGTACAGGAACGCCACCTCCGCCAGCGTGTACCCGCCGAGCGCGTCCACGCGGGAGAACATCAGCAGGATCGCCACGAAGTCGAGCGCGGTCGCCGCGAAGTTGCCGACCGTCGTCAGCGCGAACGACGCCCGGTACGCCATCGTCGACCGGATCCACATCCCGGCGATCAGGCCGTACACCCGCAGCCCGGCCGCCGTCCGGGCACCCCACCCGGGCTCCGCGGGCCCGGCCGCCGGTCCGCCGCCGCCCCGCCCGGACCCCCCGGCCCGGCCCACGAACCGGCCGCCCGGCCCCGGTCCCGTCCCCGGCCCCGCGATCTCAGCCACCCTGCACCACCACCCGCCGCGCCGCCACCGACTGCACCAGCCGTCCCGCCGCCAGCAACACCACCGCCCACGTCCCCTGGAAGACGTAGCAGCCCACCGGATCGGCATGCCCCAGCAGCACGTCGGCGGGCACCTGCAGCAGCGACGACCACGGCAGCACCCGCACGACCTCACCCAGCGCGCCCGGGAAGACGTTCAGCGGCAGCAGCATCCCCGAACAGAAGGTCCCCGCCAGCCAGGCCATCTGCGTCACGCCCTGCCCGTCCAGCAGCCAGAACGCGCTCAGCGCCACCAGGAACCGCAGCGCGAAACTCACCAGCATCCCCAGCACCACCGCCACCAGGAACGCCGCCCACGTCAGCACGTCCGTCGGCAGCGCCACCGGGAACACCAGCGCCCCGAAGGCGAACGGGACCACTCCGCGCCCCAGCAACTGGAACACCGCCCGGCCCAGATCGGCCGCCAGCCACCACGCCTGAAGATCGGCCGGCCGGTACAGGTCGATCGCGACGTCACCCGTGCGAATGCGTTCCATGAGTTCGCTCTCGACGCCGCTGCCCCCGATCGCGAGCGTCGACAGCAACGCCTGCCCCAGCCACACGAACGTCACGGCCTCCGCCCGGCCGTACCCGCCGAGGTGCGGCCGCACGTCCCACAACGCCAGATACGTGTAGACGAGGATCAGCCCGAAGACGGTGTTCGTGAACACCCCGGCCGCCGTCGCGGCCCGATACGTCGCGTACCGTCTGAATCCCCCCGCCGCAACGGCCGCGTACAACCGCACAGCGCCCACATCGACCGTCCTCCCGGAAGACGACACCGAAGCGCAGGAGCCTAGTGCGCGGACGGCGCGGCGTGCCACCGGGATTTCCGGCCCGGACACTCGCTTGCGGCGGGGAACGGAACGCGGGGTACGAGAGTCTTCATCATGGGGCGCACAAGGCGCTCCAGGCGCACGAGGCGTACGGCGACGTACGACGCGAAACACAGGAGTCCGTGCACGACATGAGCGACGAGCCGCAGCAGCCGAACCAGGGCGGGACGCCCGAAGAGCCACCGGCGGGGCCCGAGGCGGAAGGCACCACGGCCGGGCGGCCGCGCCGCACCGGCCTGCGCCGCGTCATCCCCACCTGGCGCACGGTGCTCGGCTCCGTCCTCACCGTCGTCCTGCTGGTCATCGGAGCGTTCTTCCTCGGCTACTCCCTGGTCGAGATCCCGTCCGCCAACGCCCTCGCCATCAAGCAGAGCAACGTCTACCTCTATGCCGACGGCTCCGAGATCGCCCGCGACGGCGAGATCAACCGGGAGAACGTCGACCTCTCGCAGATCTCCAAGGACGCCCAGCACGCCGTCCTCGCCGCCGAGGACCGCGACTTCTACACCGAGTCCGCCATCGACCCCAAGGCGATGCTGCGCGCCGGCTGGAACACCGCCACCGGCAAGGGCAAGCAGTCCGGCTCCACCATCACCCAGCAGTACGTGAAGAACTACTACCTGGGCCAGGAGCAGACCGTCACCCGCAAGGTGAAGGAGTTCTTCATCGCGATCAAGCTGGACCGCAGCCAGTCGAAGGACCAGATCCTCTCCGGCTACCTCAACACCAGCTACTTCGGCCGCAACGCCTACGGCATCCAGGCCGCCGCCCAGGCCTACTACGGCGTCAAGGCCAGGGACCTCGACCCCGCCCGCGCCGCCTACCTCGCCTCCCTCGTCAACGCGCCCAGCGAGTACGACGTCGTCGCCCACCCGGAGAACAAGTCCGCCGCGGTGGCCCGCTGGAACTACGTCCTCGACGGCATGGTCCAGAAGGGCTGGCTCGACCAGTCGGAGCGGGCCGGCATGACCTTCCCCGCGCCGAAGGACGCCACCGTCTCCATCGGCTTGTCCGGCCAGCGCGGCTACCTGGTCAAAGCGATCAAGGACTACCTGGCCAAGAACGGGATTCTCGACGACCAGGCGCTGGACGCGGGCGGCTACCGCATCACCACCACCCTGCAGAAGAAGAAGCAGACCGCCCTCGTCGACGCCGTGAACGACAAGCTGATGTCCAGGCTGGACAAGGACGGCCGCAAGGTCGACACCTACGTCCGCGCCGGCGGCGCCGCCGTCGACCCCCGGACCGGCAAGGTCCTCGCCCTGTACGGCGGCGTCGACTACGTCAAGCAGTACACGAACAACGCCACCCGCCGGGACTTCCAGGTCGGCTCGACGTTCAAGCCGTTCGTGTTCACCGCCGCCGTCGAACACAGCTCCACCACCCAGGACGGCCGCCCCATCACCCCCAACACCTACTACGACGGCACCAACGCGCGCCCCGTCCAGGGCTGGGACGGCGGCCGCTACGCCCCCGAGAACGAGGACAAGGCCTCCTACGGCAACATCACCGTCCGCGAGGCCACCGACAAGTCCGTCAACTCCGTGTACGCGCAGATGGCCGTCGACGTCGGCTCCGACAAGGTCCAGCAGACCGCCGTCAGCCTCGGCATCCCCGCCGGCACCCCCGACCTGACCCCCTCCCCGTCCATCGCCCTCGGCCCGGCCACCGCCAGCGTCCTCGACATGGCCCAGGCCTACGCGACCCTCGCCAACCACGGCAGGCGCGCCCCCTACACGCTGGTCGAGAAGATCACAAAGGACCACTCCGACACGATCGCCCTGCCCGAGGGGACCACCGCCCGGGCCGTCAGCCGCGAGGCCGCCGACACCACCACCGCCGTCCTGCGCAGCGTCGTCCAGAACGGCACCGCCACCGCCGCCCAGGGCGCCGGCCGCCCCGCCGCCGGCAAGACCGGAACCGCCGAGGAGGACACCGCGGCCTGGTTCGCCGGCTACACGCCCGATCTCGCCGCCGTCGTCTCCGTCATGGGCCAGGATCCCGTCACCGCCGCCCACAAGTCGCTCTACGGCGCGACGGGCCTGCCCCGCATCAACGGCGGCGGAGCGCCCGCGGAGATCTGGGCCCAGTTCACGCGCAACGCCCTCAAGAACACCCCGGTCCACGACTTCGACCTGCGCCTCCAGCGCGGCGCCGACGTGATCCAGCCGCCGCCCGGCGACTCCGCCTCCCAGCCCCCCGGCCCCGGCGGCCAGGGCGACGGCGGTGCCACCGGCGGCCCGGACACCGGTGGCCAGGACCAGGGGCAGACCGGCGGCATCGACGGCCAGACCGGCGGGACCACGGGAGACCCCATCGGCGGCACGACCGGCGACGCCACCGGCGGCACCCCCGGCACCGCCACCGGCGGCACGACGGGTGGCACCCCCACCGCCGGCGGAGACACCACCTCCGGCCCCGGCGGCGACACCACGGGAGGCACGACCGGCGAGCCCGCCGGCAACACCACCGGCGACGGCGGCGCGGCGACCACCGGCAACGGACGGGACACCTTCCCCCACCGCCCGCGGTGAGAACAGCGGAAAGGGGCTGGTGACCACAGGGTCACCAGCCCCTTTCCGCACGGCCACCGGGTCCGGGACCCGGCGGACGGGCACGACGGCCGCACGGGCGCCCGCATCGGACGGACCGGACGCCGGAGCCTCTACAGATACAGCCCGGTGGAGTCCTCCGACCCCTCGAACCGGTCCGCGGCCACGGCGTGCAGGTCCCGCTCACGCATCAGCACGTACGGGATGCCCCGCACCTCCACCTCGGCCCGGTCCTCCGGGTCGAACAGCACCCGGTCGCCCGGCTCCACGGTCCGTACGTTCTGACCCACCGCGACCACCGCGGCCCAGGCCAGCCGGCGTCCCACCGCCGCCGTGGCGGGGATCAGGATGCCGCCGCCCGAACGCCGCTCGCCCTCACCGGTCTCCTGCCGGACCAGAACACGGTCGTGCAGCATCCGGATGGGCAGCTTGTCGTGATGGGTGCTGTGCTCGTTTCTCTTGGCGCTCACGCCTCGAACCTACCTGCCCTCAGCCCCCGCGCACGCAGGTGGGTCGCCCCCGCGCACGCGGGCGGGTCCCCCACGCTCAGCCCCGGCGCCGCCGCACGCCCAGCGCCAGCAGCCCCACCAGCCCCACGGCGACCAGCGCGACCGGCACGAGCCGCTCCAGCCGCGGTGCGCCGTCCTCGTCCACGAACTGCGCGCGCACCTCACTCACGGTCCGGTTGACCTGCACGTACGCACGGCCGACCGTGTGGTCGACATGGGAGACGACCTTGGCCTTCGCATCCCCGACGATCGTCTTCGGGTGTACCCGCGCCCCGATCTCGTCGAGCGTCTCGGCCAGCACCTCACGGCGGCGCTTGATGTCCGCCTCGATCTGCGCCGGGGTCCTGGAGTCCGCCGTGTCCGCCACCGTACCGCCTCCGATGTCCACTGATGCCTGTTCGGCACAGTCTGTCAGCTCTGCCTCCGACCGCACTGTCGGCACCCCCGGTTACCCTCGGACCGGCACGGTAATGACCTGACGCACGAGGAGACCACCCCGATGACCGAGCGACTCCAGCCCGGGGACACGGCCCCGGCCTTCACCCTGCCCGACGCCGACGGCAACGAGGTGTCGCTGGCCGATCACAAGGGCCGCAAGGTCATCGTCTACTTCTACCCGGCGGCCCTGACGCCCGGCTGCACCAAGCAGGCCTGCGACTTCACCGACAACCTCGAGGTGCTGGCCGGCGCCGGCTACGACGTGATCGGCATCTCCCCCGACAAGCCGGAGAAGCTGGCGAAGTTCCGCGACAAGGAGTCCCTGGAGGTCACGCTCCTCGCCGACCCTGACAAGCGGGTCCTCGAGGCCTACGGCGCCTTTGGCGAGAAGAAGCTGTACGGCAAGACGGTCGTCGGCGTCATCCGCTCCACGGTGGTCGTCGATGCGGACGGCAAGGTCGAGCGGGCCCTGTACAACGTCAAGGCCACGGGCCACGTCGCCAAGATCATCAAGGACCTGGGCATCTGACCGCCCGGCCCCGCAGCGCCCACAGCCCCGCGCGGCCCGCACCGGAGTCCCCGGTGCGGGCCGCGCTCGCGTTCGCATTCCGTGCGTGACGATCCGACCACCGGTTCGTTGGTCCGTACGAGAGAACGAACGCATGGCCGAGCACGGAGGGGGTGCCATGGGGGCGAGCGCGTACACCCGGGAACGACTGGAGGAGGCGGCCCGGGGCGCACGGACGCTGTCGCAGGCGCTGGAGAGGCTGGGGGTGGACCCGAAGAGCCCGACCCGGCGCTATGTGGCGGCGCGGATGCGAAAACTGGGCGTGGACGTCTCGCACTTCGAGCGGGAAGTGAAGTGGACGCGGGAGGTCCTGGAACCAGTGGTGGCGGCGTCGAGCAGTGTCAACGAGGTGCTGCGGCGGCTCGGCCTCGACGTCGTCGGCGGACATCACACCCACATCTCGCGGCGCATCAGGGCCTGCGGCATCGACACGTCGCACTTCACACCGGGGGTCCGGACGGAGCGCACGAGACGCGACCGTCCTCGCCGGACAGCCGCGGACCTTCTGGTCGAGGAGACGTCGGCGCACGCCCTGCGCATTCCGAACAGCCGACTCAGGAGGGCGTTGACCGAGTCGGGCGTGCGGGAGCAATGCGCCCTCTGCGGTGCCGACGGGACCTGGCTGGGATCCCCGCTCCCGCTGGAGGTCGATCACATCGACGGCAACTGGCGGAACAACCGGATCGGGAACCTGCGTCTGCTCTGCCCGAACTGTCACTCGGCGACGGACACTTACCGCGGTCGTGGCAAGAGGCGCGGAAAAAGCTCCGCCGCATGAGCGACGGCACGCGCTACACGCGGCAACAACTAAATGAGGCGGCCTCTTGCTGTACCGACCTCGACGAGGTGATCGCCTTCTTCGGAGCCCGTCGGTATGGATACCTCCGCACCTATCTGACGAGGCGCTTCGCGCACTTCGGCATCGACATCTCCCACTTCCGCCCCTGCGGCCGGCAGTCCCGGCCGTCACGCGACGAACTGCGGTCGGCGGTAGCCCAGTCGATCTCCCTGTCCGAAGTCCTGCGCCGACTTGAACTCGGAAGCCATGGTGCCCAGCGAGCGCGACTACAGCGGTGGATCGCCGACGACCAGCTTTCGACCGCGCACTTCCTGGGGCATGCCCACCGACGGGGAAGACCCTCGCCCACCGCCTCGCGGCCGGAGGACGTCCTGGTACGGCACGAGGCCGGACACCGCACGAACACCAGGCGCCTTCGCCGGGCGCTCCGCGCGGTCGGCGTTCCCGAGCGGTGCGCGCGGTGCGGGACCGACCCTGAGTGGTTGGGCAGGCCCATGACGCTGGAGATCGACCACATCAACGGGGACTGGAGCGACAACCGGCGGGAGAACCTGCGGCTGCTGTGTCCCAACTGCCATGCGATCACCAGCACGTGGTGCAGAGGAGGGGGCCGACGGCGGGCGACTCCCGGTACTATGACTGGCGGCTAGCGGCGGTGGCGCAACGGCGACGCAGCAGATTTAGGTTCTGTGGCCCTTGACCGGGCTTGAGGGTTCGAATCCCTTCCGCCGCACGCGAACGGCCTGCGAATCGAAAGCGAGACGCAGGCCGTTTCTGCTGCTCAGCCCAGCAGCTCCCGCACCGCCGGTACCAGTGCGCGGAACGCCTTGCCGCGGTGGCTGATCGCGTTCTTCTCCTCGGGGGTCAGTTCGGCGCAGGTGCGCGTCTCGCCGTCGGGCTGGAGGATCGGGTCGTAGCCGAAGCCGTTGGTGCCCGCCGGGGTGTGGCGCAGGGTGCCGGTCAGGTGGCCCTCGACCACCCGTTCCGTGCCGTCGGGGAGGGCCAGGGCGGCCGCGCAGGCGAAGTGGGCGGCGCGGTGTTCCTCGGAGATGTCGGAGAGCTGGGCGAGGAGCAGGTCGAGGTTGGCCTTGTCGTCGCCGTGCCGGCCTGCCCAGCGGGCGGAGAAGATGCCGGGTGCGCCGCCGAGGACGTCGACGCAGAGGCCGGAGTCGTCGGCGACGGCGGGGATGCCGGTGGCCTGGGCGAGGGCGTGGGCCTTGAGGAGGGCGTTCTCGGCGAAGGTGACGCCGGTTTCCCTGACGTCGGGGATGTGGGGGTAGGCGTCGGCGCCGATGAGCTCGTGGGTGAGGCCTGCGTCGGCGAGGATGGCCCTCAGTTCGGCGATCTTTCCGTTGTTGCGGGTGGCGAGGATGAGGCGGGTCATGCCGTCCAGTATCCCGGCCGGGCCGGCGTGGGTTCGTGCCGGTCCCGTCGGACCGCCGGGTCCGCCGGGTCCGCCTGTGCCGTCGGTCCACGGCACCGTCGACCCGAGCCGGTCCCGTGCGCGCTCTCGGCTCCGGCGGGGGTTACGGAGTGCAGACCTTGGTGAGTTCGCCGGCCGCGTCGGTGACGGGGCTGATGTCGGGGGTCCGGTCGCCGTTCCCGACGGCGGTGCGGACGTCGCCGACGGCCGCGCCGAGGTCGTCGACGGCCTTGTCGACGTCGGCGTCGTCGGTTCTGTCGCCGATCTTCCTCAGGTTCCGCTCGATGGCGTCGAGGGATTGCTCGGTGCGGGCGGGGTCGCCGGCCGCGTTCTCGACGGCCTGCTGGAGGTCGGTGACGCTGTCGGCGATGGAGTCGGCGGTCTGGACGCAGTCGAGTGCCTTGTCCACGGCGCCGCAGCCGGTGAGGGCCAGGGTGAGCACGGCGGCGGCCGCGGCGGTGATGGCAGTGGTGGTGCGGCCGGGGCGTCGGCGTCGGCTGGCGGCCATGGCGTGGGTCCCTCCCCGTTGCGGGCGCCTGGTGGGCGCCTCCCGTCGTCGGCCGGGCGTACGGCGGTGTGCCGTACGCCCGTACCGGTAGGGACGCGGTCCGGGGTGGGTGGGTTGCCCGCGGCGGCCGCGGCGGCTTGGGCTGCCCTTTACTTGGCGAGGGGCGTCTGGAGTGCCGTGCGCTGGACGGCGGTGAGGTCGGCGCAACCGGCCGTGGCGAGGTCGAGGAGGCTGTTGAGTTCGTCGCGGGCGAAGGGTTCGGCCTCGGCGGTGCCCTGGACCTCGACGAAGCGGCCGTCGCCGGTGCAGACGACGTTCATGTCGGTGTCGGCGCGGACGTCTTCCTCGTAGCAGAGGTCGAGGAGGGGGATGCCGCCGACGATGCCGACGGAGACTGCGGAGACGGTGCCGGTGAGGGGCTGGCGGCCGGGGCGGACGATCTTCTTGGCCTGGGCCCAGGCGATGGCGTCGGCGAGGGCGACGTAGGCGCCGGTGATGGCGGCGGTGCGGGTGCCGCCGTCGGCCTGGAGGACGTCGCAGTCGAGGACGACGGTGTTCTCGCCGAGGGCCTTGTAGTCGATGACGGAGCGCAGGGAGCGGCCGATGAGGCGGGAGATCTCGTGGGTGCGGCCGCCGATCCTGCCCTTGACGGATTCGCGGTCGCCGCGGGTGTTGGTGGAGCGGGGCAGCATGGCGTATTCGGCGGTGACCCAGCCTTCGCCGCTGCCCTTGCGCCAGCGCGGGACGCCTTCGGTGACGGAGGCGGTGCAGAGGACCCTGGTGTCGCCGAAGGAGACGAGGACGGAGCCCTCGGCGTGCTTGCTCCAGCCGCGTTCGATGGTGACCGGGCGGAGTTGTTCGGGGGTGCGGCCGTCGATTCGAGACATGGCGTCGAGCCTAGTGCCCCGTGATGGGGTCGAAGTCCCGGGCGGCGGTGCCGCGGGCTGCGCCGGGGCGGGGGCCGGGGCGGCGGGGGACGGAGGGGGGAGGTCATGGGGCGGGGCCCCTCCCGTGGCGCGTGGTGGGAGGGGCCCCGGGGGGGCCGGGCGGGCCGGTGTCACATCATGTCCTCGATCTCGGCCGCGATGGGGTCGGCGTCGGTGCCGATGACGACCTGGATGGCGGTGCCCATGGTGACGACGCCGTGGGCGCCGGCGGCCTTGAGGGCGGCTTCGTCGACCAGCGAGGGGTCGTTGACCTCGGTGCGCAGGCGGGTGATGCAGCCTTCGATCTCGTCGATGTTGTCGATGCCGCCGAGCCCGGCAACGATCTTCTCAGCCTTGCTGGCCATGTTCCTTCTCCCTGATCCGAACCGCTTTGTCGCAGTAACCCACAATTGGCCGATCTTCGCGAGCGGTTGTGCCGTGGGTACCGGTGGGCGGCGGTCACGGCAGCGGAACCGTCCGCCGACTGGTCTACACCAGCTTGCGGACGGGGGACACACGCGGTCAAGGGCCGGTGGTGCGGGCCGGGCAGGCCGCCAGGGGAGCCGGGCGGCCGGGCGGCCGGGCGGCCGGGCGGGTCAGGCGAGCCGGAAGGAGGAAGGTGCGACGTACCGTGGGGAGGCGGCCGGCGGGCAGGCTTGTTCCGCGGCGGCTCCGCTGGTGCGCGCGGGCCGGGTACGCGGCGGCTCCTCGGGTGCGCGCGGGCCGGGTACGCGGCGGCTCCTCGGGTGCGCGCGGTGCGGGGCCCGGCGGACTCCCGCGAGGGTGGCGGGCAGGGGCCGGGCGGACTTCCGCGCGGCGGACGGACCGGGCCGGGAGGCGCTCCCGTCGGAGGCTCGGCGGGCACGCCGCGTAGTCCTCGGGTAGCAGGAATCGTGGGTTCCTCGGGCCGCCTCCATCGTGCTACAACAGGTCTACACCACTGGGTGGTGTAGACCAGAGACGCCGCCGTCCCTCCCCCTGTACCGGGCGGCGCCCTGCCCACTGGAGGAAGTTGTGACCACGGCCAGCGCCGCTCCCGCGGCCGAGAAGAAGAAGGGCGCCGGCCCGATGGCTGTGCTGCAGCGCATCGGCCGCAGCCTCATGCTGCCGGTGGCGGTCCTGCCCGCCGCCGCCCTTCTGGTGCGTCTCGGCCACGAAGACATGCTGGGACGGCCCTCCTTCCCTACGTTCCTGACGAAAATCGCGGGCTTCATGTCGGCCGGCGGCAACGCGATCCTCGACAACATGGCGCTGCTGTTCGCCGTGGGCATCGCGATCGGCTTCGCCAAGAAGTCCGACGGCTCCACGGCGCTCGCGGCCGTCGTGGGCTACCTCGTCTTCAAGAACGTGCTGGCGACGTTCACCGACAAGAACCTGCCGAAGGAGGCGCACGTCGTCGACGGCAAGATCGTCATGGCGAACGCCCCGGTGGACGCGAAGGTCCTCGGCGGCGTGGTGATGGGCCTTGTGGTGGCCCTGCTCTACCAGCGCTTCCACCGCACCAAACTGCCGGACTGGGCGGGCTTCTTCGGCGGCCGCCGGCTGGTCCCGATCCTGTCGGCCTTCGCGGGCCTGGTCATCGGCATCGTCTTCGGCTACATCTGGCCGGTGCTGGGCACGGGTCTGCACAACTTCGGTGAGTGGCTGGTGGGTTCCGGGGCCGTCGGCGCCGGCGTCTTCGGTGTCGCCAACCGCGCGCTGATCCCGATCGGCATGCACCACCTGCTGAACTCCTTCCCCTGGTTCCAGGCCGGCGACTACCACGGCAAGAGCGGCGACATCCAGCGCTTCCTGGCCGGCGACCCGACGGCGGGCCAGTTCATGACGGGCTTCTTCCCGATCATGATGTTCGCGCTGCCGGCCGCCTGCCTGGCGATCGTGCACTGTGCGCGCCCCGAGCGCCGCAAGGTCGTCGGCGGCATGATGTTCTCGCTGGCGCTGACGTCGTTCGTGACCGGCGTGACCGAGCCGATCGAGTTCACGTTCATGTTCATCGCGCCGATCCTCTACGCCATCCACGCCGTGCTCACCGGCGTCTCGATGGCGCTGACCTGGGCGCTGGGCATGAAGGACGGTTTCGGCTTCTCGGCGGGCGCGATCGACTTCGCGCTGAACCTGGGCATCGCGAGCAACCCGTGGGGGCTGGTGCTGGTGGGCCTGTGCTTCGCGGCGCTCTACTACGCGGTGTTCCGCTTCGCCATCGTCAGGTTCAACCTGCCCACTCCGGGTCGTGAGTCCGACGAGGAACTCGCGGAGATACAGAAGGCCGAGGCCAAGTAGGACGTCCCCCCGGGCACCTGCGGCGAAAGGCGCGCTCCCCGGCCCGAAGCGGACCGGGGAGCGCGCCTTTTCAGGTCTCCGGGCGAGCGCGCCTTCCGCCGAGGCCGCCGGGGCCGGCTCCGCCCCGGCACGTCGACGAGCCGCGGGGACCGCAGGCGCTCGGCACGGGCTCAGACGTCGTACGACACCCCCGCCACCGCCAGCTCGACCGGCCCGTCGTAGACCGCGCGGGCGTCAGCCAGGTTGATCTGCGGGTCCGTCCACGGGGGGATGTGGGTGAGGACCAGGCGGCGGACGTGGGCCCGGGCGGCCGTCTCGCCGGCCTCGCGGCCGTTGAGGTGCAGGTCCGGGATGGACTCCTTGCCGTACGTGAAGGCAGCCTCGCACAGGAACAGGTCGGCGTCGCGGGCGAGTTCCTCCAGCGCCTGGCTGACGCCCGTGTCGCCGGAGTACGTCAGCGTCCTCCCGCCGTGTTCGAGGCGGATGCCGTACGCCTCGACGGGGTGGGCCACCCGCTCGGTGTGCACGGTGAAGGGGCCGATGTCGAAGGTGCCCGGCTTGACCGTGTGGAAGTCGAAAACCTCGCTCATGGACGAGGCGGTGGGGGTGTCGGCGTAGGCGGTGGTGAGCCGGTGCTCGGCGCCCTCGGGGGCGTGGACGGGCAGGGGGCCGCAGCGGCCGCCGTCGTAGCGGTAGTAGCGCGCGACGAAGTAGGAGCACATGTCGATGCAGTGGTCGACGTGCAGGTGGCTGAGGAAGATCGCGTCGAGGTCGTAGAGACCGCAGTGGCGCTGCAGCTCGCCCAGGGCGCCGTTGCCCATGTCGAGAAGCAGCCGGAAGCCGTCGGCCTCGACGAGGTAGCTCGAACAGGCCGATTCCGTGGACGGGAACGACCCCGAGCAGCCGACGACGGTGAGCTTCATGAAGCAGAAACCTCCGCTGGCGGGAAGACATCGGTGAGGACATCAGTAAGGGGTGACAGGGGTCGTGCGGTCCGTCGAGCGTAAGGCGCAAAAGGACGGGTCGGTCCTCCACCAGGGGCTGTTGTGGGCGAACTCACCTGTGGTGTCACCGGATCGGCTGACTCTGGGGCGCGTGGGGTTTTCCAGAGGGCGCGCGGCGCGGATCGCGCGCCGGTAACGTCGTCCGTATGGACACGTCCTGGTGGCTGGCGCTCGCGGCGGTGGTGCTGCTCGCGCTCGTCGCGACGCTCGTCGACGGGTGGGGACGGGGGCAGCGGTCCGGCCGGCGCCGGTCCCGCGCGCCGGGGCGGACGGCGGGCCGGGGCGGTGCCGCGCGGCCGCGGCCCGCGGAGATCTGGTGGGCGCACGTGCCGAACGCCGAGGGGCGCGAGGGCACCAGTGCGGTGGCGAAGGACCGGCCCTGCCTGGTGCTGTCCGTGCACGGCAAGCGGGCGCGGGTGGCCCGGATCACCAGCAGGGACCGCGGCGAGCGTGCGGGTGTGATTCCGCTGCCGCCGGGATCGGTGGGGGACGCGCAGGGCCGCACCAGTTTCCTGGAGACCGACCAGGTGCGGGAGGTGCCGGTGTGGGACTTCCGGCACCGGGTGGGGGTGGTGGACCCCGTGCTGTGGGACCAGGTGCGCTACCTGGCCGGGTGAGGCGACCGCCGTAGGGCCGCCGGCCGCCGCCGGCCCCCGCCGGGACGCCACGACCGTACGCCCGGGCCGGGCCGCCGTCGGTGGCGCCGGGTGACGGCGGGCCTTCACGGACTTCTCACCTCCACCGTGACGGTCCACTGCCGTGGGCCCTCGCAGGCGGTCCCGTCCGCCGCGGTGCCGCACGGGGGCCGGGAGGAGGCGAGCCGGGCGGTTCCGGGCGTGACGGCGTCGAAGGCGGCGACGGCGTCGCCGGGCAGGACGACGATGCCGGCGTTGGCGGCTCTGAGGACGTCGTCGCCGGTGGCCCTGACCGGGGTCCACGGGCGGTCCCTGGTGCCGTCGAGGGTGAGGCGGAGCTGTCCGCCGGGGGTCAGGCAGAGGGTGCGGCCGGAGTCGGCGGCGGTGAGTTCGACGCGCTCCGCGCAGGCTGCCGGGGAGGACGGTGTGCCGGCGGACGGGGAGGCGGAGGGCCGGCCCGTGCCGGTCGCGGACGTGGAGGTGGACGGCGGGGCGGGCCGGGAGGACGGGCCGGAGGCCGGGTGTGCCGCCGTGGGGGACGACGTGCCGTCGGCGGGGCCGCCGCCCTCGGTGCCGCAGGCCGTGAGCAGCAGCGCGGCCACCGCCGCCGCGGTGGCGGTGGTCCGGTGGAAGGTCGTCGTCCGGCGCATGGGGGCGGCCGCCTTTCTGCCTGTGCGGTTGCGGGTGCCCGTTTCCCCGGTGCCCTATGTGACGTCTTCCGGTCCACCGGGCTCGCCGGACGCGCGAACGGCGGAGCCCGGCCGGGTCCTTCGCGGAGCCGGCCGGGCTCGTGCCGCCCGTGCGGGGCGATCGGTGTGTCGGCCCGAGACGCTGGGGCCTACGCCCAGAGCTGGCCGTGCAGCGTCTCGATGGCCTCCTCGGTGGTGGCCGCGGTGTAGACGCCGGTGGAGAGGTACTTCCAGCCGCCGTCGGCGACGACGAACACGATGTCGGCGCTCTCGCCCGCCTTCAGGGCCTTCCGGCCGACACCGATCGCGGCGTGCAGGGCCGCGCCGGTGGACACGCCCGCGAAGATGCCCTCCTGCTGCAGCAGCTCGCGGGTGCGGGTGACCGCGTCGGCCGAGCCGACGGAGAAGCGGGTGGTGAGCACGGAGGCGTCGTACAGCTCGGGGACGAAGCCCTCGTCGAGGTTGCGCAGGCCGTAGACGAGGTCGTCGTAGCGCGGCTCGGCGGCGACGATCTTCACGTCCGGCTTGTGCTCGCGCAGGTAGCGGCCGACGCCCATGAGGGTGCCGGTGGTGCCGAGGCCGGCGACGAAGTGGGTGACCGACGGGAGGTCTGCGAGGATCTCCGGGCCGGTGGTGGCGTAGTGGGCTCCGGCGTTGTCGGGGTTGCCGTACTGGTACAGCATCACCCAGTCGGGGTGCTCGGCGGCCTTCTCCTTGGCGACGCGCACGGCGGTGTTGGAGCCGCCGGCCGCGGGCGAGGAGATGATCTCGGCGCCCCACATGCGCAGCAGGTCCCGGCGTTCCTGGGAGGTGTTCTCGGGCATCACGCAGACCATGCGGTAGCCCTTGAGCCTGGCCGCCATGGCCAGGGAGATGCCGGTGTTGCCGGAGGTCGGCTCGAGGATGGTGCAGCCCGGGGTGAGGCGGCCGTCCTTCTCCGCCTGCTCGACCATGTGCAGTGCGGGGCGGTCCTTGACGGATCCGGTCGGGTTGCGGTCCTCCAGCTTGGCCCAGATGCGGACGTCCTCGGACGGCGACAGCCGCGGCAGGCGCACCAGCGGGGTGTTGCCGACCGCGGCGAGCGGGGAGTCGTAACGCATGCGGATCAGGCCATACCGCCGGCCACGGCCGGCAGGATCGTCACGTTGTCGCCGTCGGCGAGCTTGGTGCTGATGCCGTCGAGGAAGCGGACGTCCTCGTCGTTGAGGTAGACGTTGACGAAGCGGCGCAGCTGGCCGCCGTCGACGATGCGGGCCTGGATGCCCGTGTGCCGGGTCTCGAGGTCGGCGAAGAGGTCGGCGAGGGTGTCTCCGTTGCCCTCCACGGCCTTCTGCCCGTCGGTGTACTGGCGGAGGATGGTCGGGATGCGGACCTCGATGGCCATGGCTTCGGACTCCTGTCGAATGGAGGTCGGTTCGGTGGGCGCGCGGCGGCACGGAGCGTTCGGTCACGCGGGGCGGGGGCCGTGGGCTCACGGCCGTACGGCGGCGGTGTGCTGCGTCAACAGATGGCGCTGTCGAGCCGGCACAGGTCGACGTGCAGCCGCGCCACGAGCAGGGCGCCCGGCGTCTTCTCGCTCACGTCGTCCATAACCATGGGCTCATCGTATCGATTCCCGGCGCCCCGTCCGGAGTGCGGTACCACAGTGCGGACGTTCGCCGACCGAGGGGTGGGATCAGTAGGTGTCGACGACCTTGACGTCCTCCTCGGTGATCTCGCCCTCGACGATCCGGAAGGAGCGGAACTGGAAGTCGCCGGCGCCGTCGGTGTCGGCGGTGGAGACCAGGACGTAGTGCGCGCCGGGCTCGTTGGCGTAGGAGACGTCGGTGCGGGAGGGGTAGGCCTCGGTCGCGGTGTGGGAGTGGTAGATCACGACGGGTTCCTCGTCGCGGTCGTCCATCTCGCGGTACAGCTTGAGCAGGTCCTGGGAGTCGAACTCGTAGAAGGTGGGCGACCGGGCGGCGTTCAGCATGGGGATGAACCGCTCGGGCCGGCCGGAGCCCGCCGGTCCGGCGACGACGCCGCAGGCCTCGTCGGGGTGGTCCTGGCGGGCGTGGGCGACGATCTGGTCGTGCAGGGCCTGGGTGATGGTCAGCATGAGGCTCAGGATAAGCAGGCGGGCCGCCCCGTACCGAAGGGTGGTACGGAGCGGCCCGCATGGCGGACGTCCTGAGCGGCGGCCGCGGGGTTCCCGCGAGCGGTCCCGGGGGCCGGACGTCCGGGCGGAGCGGGTCAGCCCACGTTCTCCAGCTCCGGCTCGCGGCGGGAGGTGACCTGCGGGTTGCGGGCCTTGAGGACCCACCAGCCGATGGCCAGGGCGATCGCCCACACGGCCATCACGTACAGGCACACCCGGGAGTCGGCGTCGTAGGCGATCAGGCCGGTGACGAAGAGCAGGAAGACGATGGCGATCCAGCTGCACACCGCGCCGCCCGGCGCGGGGAAGGAGGAGGCGCGCAGCCGGCCCGCGTCGACGGCGCGGCGGTAGAGGACGTGGCTGACCAGGATCATCAGCCAGGTCCAGATGCCGGCGGCGGTGGCGACGGAGGTGACGTAGCCGAAGGCCTTCTCGGGGACGACGTAGTTCAGGACCACGCCGATGCACATGAAGGCGACGGAGACGGTGATGCCGAGCGCCGGGGTCTTGGAGGCGGACAGCTTGCTGAAGACCCGCGGGGCCTCGCCGTTGTCGGCGAGGGTGCGCAGCATGCGGCCGGTGGAGTACATGCCGGAGTTGCACGACGACAGGGCGGCGGTGAGCACGACGAAGTTGACGATGCCGGCGCCGGCCGGGATGCCGATGACCGCGAACGCCTTCACGAAGGGGCTGACGCCCTCCGCGAACTCGGTCCACTTGACCACGCACAGGATGACGGTGAGGGCACCGACGTAGAACAGGGCGATGCGCCAGGGCAGGGTGTTGATCGCCTTGGGGAGGGTCTTCTCCGGGTTCTCGGACTCGCCGGCGGTGACGCCGACCAGCTCGACGGCGAGGTAGGCGAACATGACGCCCTGCAGGGTCATCAGGGACGAGCCGATGCCCTTGGGGAAGAAGCCGTCGAAGGCCCACAGGTTGGAGACGGCCGCGGTGTCGCCGGCGGCGCTGAAACCGAAGGTGAGCACGCCCAGGCCGATGACGATCATGCCGATGAGCGCGGTGACCTTGACCATGGAGAACCAGAACTCGATCTCGCCGAAGAGCTTCACCGAGATCAGGTTGGCCACGAACAGCACGACGAGGAAGACCAGCGCCGTCACCCACTGCGGGATGGACGGGAACCAGTAGTGGACGTAGATGGCGGCGGCCGTCAGTTCGGCCATGCCGGTCACCACCCACATCAGCCAGTACGTCCAGCCGGTGAAGTAGCCGAAGAACGGGCCGAGGAACTCGCGGGAGTACTCGGCGAAGGAGCCCGAGACCGGGCGGTAGAGCAGGAGCTCGCCGAGCGCCCGCATGATGAAGAAGATGATGACGCCGGCGAGGGCGTACATGAGGATGAGACTGGGGCCGGCCTTGGCGATGTTCGCCCCGGCGCCCAGGAAGAGGCCGACGCCGATGGCGCCGCCGATGGCGATCATCTGGACCTGGCGGCTGCCGAGTCCTCGCTCGTAACCCTCTTCGGGAGCGTCGCCGCTCACGACGTCATTGCGGTCGTGCTCGTCGTAGCTCTTCCCGACCTGCGATGAGGTCATGTGTGGTGCGCCTTTCTCCATGCCGACCCGGGCCGCTGGTCGGCCGCGGATCGGGTTGCGATCCCCCCGGATACCTGGAGCTGAGCGGCTTACCGGGGCCGCTCGTGCCTGGCCGGCGGTTACCGGCTCGGTGGCGCACCCGGCGGGACATGGGTGGTGTCCGCCGGGCGGTCGTGAAGATGTACCACGCCCCCGGGACTGATCACCGGAGCGCGCTGTGGCGCATCGCACAAGGAGAAGCAGACAAAGCGCACACCGGTCGGCGATATCGGGCGGGGGCGGTGACGGGATCGTTATCCGGATTTGAGCGTCCGTTGAGCGAACACCGCACCGGTCAAGCCCGGGCGGATCAGGGCATAAGGGTGGTGACGAGGGTTTCCTGGAGGCCGCCGAGCCACAGGTAGGCCATCACCATCGGCTTGCGCGGGTCCTCGTCCGGGAGGCGGAAGAGGTCGTCGGTGTCGTCCTCGTCGGAGATCTCCAGGCGGGAGCCGATGGCCAGGCGCAGGTCGTTCAGGGCGCCGAGCCACCGCCTGGACTCCTGCGCCGACAGGCGCAGCACCGCCCCGCCCTCGCCGGCGGAGCCGGAGGCCAGCTCGTCCAGCGAGCGGATCACCGCGAGGGCGTTGTCGCGCTTGCCGGCACGCAGGTCGTTCTCGGTGTAGCGGCGGAACTCGGCGGAGTGCGCGCGCTGCTCCTCGGCCTCCCCCGGGGAGGTGGGGGCTTCCTCCGGGTCGCCGTAGGCGTCCGGGAACAGCCGCCTGAGCACGGGGTCGGAGGGCGGCTCGCTCGGGCCGTCGGCGAACAGTCCGGCGAGCGGGTCGGCGGACGCGTCGTCGGCGGGGCCGGGGCCGATCAGCTCCAGGAGCTGCACGGCCAGCGACCTGATGATGGAGATCTCGACGTCGTCGAGCGCGACGGCCGCGCCGCCGCCGGGGAGCGGTTCGAAGTGTCCTGGCATGGGGGTCGGTTCGCTGCTTCCGGTCCTGGCGGCTATTTCCGGTCCTGCTGGAGGGTGGCCCACAGACCGTAGCCGTGCATGGCCTGCACGTCGCGCTCCATCTCCTCGCGGCTGCCGCTGGAGACGACCGCCCGGCCCTTGTGGTGGACGTCGAGCATGAGCTTGGTGGCCTTGTCCTTGGAGTAGCCGAAGTACGTCTGGAAGACGTACGTCACGTAGCTCATGAGGTTGACCGGGTCGTTGTGGACGATCGTGACCCAGGGGACGTCGGGCTCGGGGACGGCGAACGTTTCCTCCGCCGACTCGGGGCGTTCGATCTCTGCGGGAGCGGGTGAGGTCACACGCCCATGCTGCCACCGCCGGGGGGTAGGAGCACAAACGGGCCCCGCGGCGATCCGCCGTTCGTGCCCGCCCGGCCGGGCGGCTGCGGAGGTGATCCCCATAATGGACCCCGGAAATCGTCAGTCTGACGAAATCGGAGTACGATCCCCCACCATGAACACAGCGGACCTTGGGCTGCCGGTGGACGTCCCCTCGACGGCGCTCTTCACGGACCAGTACGAGCTGACGATGCTGCAGGCCGCCCTGAAGGCCGGCACCGCCGGGCGGCGGAGCGTCTTCGAGGTCTTCACCCGACGCCTGCCCGACGGGCGGCGCTACGGCGTCGTGGCGGGCACCGGCCGCGTCCTGGACGCGGTGGAGAACTTCCGCTTCGACGCGGGCGTCCTGTCCTTCCTGCGCGAGCGCGCCGTCGTCGACGAGGCGACCCTGGAGTGGCTCGCCGGCTACCGGTTCAGCGGCGACATCTGGGGCTACCCGGAGGGCGAGGTGTACTTCCCCGGCTCACCGATCATGCGGGTGGAGGGCACCTTCGGCGAGTCCGTGCTGCTGGAGACGGTGATCCTGTCGATCCTGAACCACGACTCGGCGATCGCGGCCGCCGCCTCCCGCATGGCGTCCGCCGCCGGTGACCGGCCGCTGATCGAGATGGGTGCCCGGCGCACCCACGAGCTGGCCGCCGTCGCCGCCGCCCGGGCCGCCTACGTCGGCGGGTTCGCGACCACCTCGGACCTGGCGGCCGGCTTCCGCTACAACATCCCCACCGTCGGCACCTCCGCCCACGCCTTCACCCTGCTGCACGACAGCGAGCGGGACGCCTTCCGGGCCCAGGTGGACTCCCTCGGCCGGGACACCACCCTGCTGGTGGACACCTACGACGTCGCCGAGGCCGTCCGGACCGCCGTCGAGGTCGCCGGGCCGGAGCTGGGCGCCGTGCGTATCGACTCCGGCGACCTGCTGCTGGTCGCCCACCGCGTCCGGCAGCAGCTGGACGAGCTGGGCGCCCACGACACCAAGATCGTCGTCACCTCGGACCTCGACGAGTACGCCATCGCCTCCCTGGCGGCGGCGCCCGTGGACGCCTACGGCGTCGGCACGCAGCTGGTCACCGGCTCCGGCCACCCCACGGCGTCCATGGTCTACAAGCTGGTCGCCCGCGCCGAGAGCGCCGACCCGGCGGCTCCGCTGGTGCCGGTGGCGAAGAAGTCCACCGGCGGCAAGACGTCCGTCGGCGGGCGCAAGTGGGCCGCACGGCGGCTGGACGGGCACGGAATCGCCGAGGCCGAGGTCGTCGGCACCGGCCCGGTGCCCGCCGACCTCGCCGACCGGCAGCTACTGGTCCAGCTGGTCGAGGGCGGCGAGGTCGTGGGCCGTGAGCCCCTGGACGTCGCCCGCGACCGGCACGCGGCCGCCCGCGCCGGGCTGCCGCTGTCGGCGACGCAGCTCTCGCGAGGGGAGCCCGTCATTCCGACGGAGTACGTGCAGACGGGCTCGGGTAGCTAAAGCGGGTGCGCACTCCCGCAGCAGTCCCCGACCCCTTGCGTGCGGGCCCCGGTGCCGCCGGGCCCCGCACCCCTCCTCCCACCGACCCGACCGTCGAAGGACACCGACCATGCGCCGCGCCCTGATCGTCGTAGACGTGCAGAACGACTTCTGCGAGGGAGGCAGCCTCGCGGTGGCCGGGGGTGCCGACGTCGCCGCCGCCATCACCGAGCTGATCGGCCAGGCACCGGCCGGGTACCGCCACGTGGTGGCGACCCGCGACCACCACATAGCGCCCGGCGGTCACTTCGCCGACAACCCCGACTACGTCCGCTCCTGGCCCGCGCACTGCGTCGCCGGCACGGAGGGCGTGGGCTTCCACCCGAACTTCGCCCCCACCGTCGCCTCGGGCGCGATCGACGCCGTCTTCGACAAGGGCGCCTACGCGGCGGCCTACAGCGGCTTCGAGGGCGCCGACGAGAACGGGCTGTCGCTGGCCGACTGGCTCAGGGCCCGGGAGATCGACGAGGTCGACGTGGTGGGCATCGCCACGGACCACTGCGTGCGGGCCACGGCCCTGGACGCCGTGAACGAGGGCTTCCGCACCAGGGTCCTGCTGGACCTGACCGCCGGGGTGGCCGAGGAGACCACGGACCGGGCCCTGGAGGAGATGCGCCGGGCGGGCGTCGAACTCACGGGCAAGCCGGTCGTCGCCTAGGACTGCCGCCCTGGGCCCCCGCGCCGGGCGCGGGCCGTACGTCCCCTGCCCTCTGCGCCGGGCGGCGAGGGTGGGTCCCCCCTCTCCGCGCCGGGGGCGGGCCGTCAGCCCCGGTCGGCGACCGGTGGGCGCCGGGGCTGAGCGGGGGCCGTGGGGCGCCCCGGCAGGGACCGGACGGAACGCCACAGCTCCGTCCGGCCGGCGGCCTGCCCGACAGCGCCGCCGGGGGCCGTGCGCCATATCAGGCCGTCCGGGTGGTGCAGGACCGCGGTGACCTCGTCCGGCGTCGGCGGGGCCGCGTTGCCGCGCAGGTAGACGGCCCGCAGACCCAGGTTGCGCAGGCGCGTCAGCGCACGGGCGCGGTTGCGGGCGTGGACCAGTACGCGGACTCCCCCGGCGGGGTCGCTGCCGGGCGGGCCGCCGGCGGCGGGGCTGGGCAGGTTCAGCGCCACCACCACGGTGCCGTTCGGCAGCTTGCAGAAACCTCCTGCGGTCATGCAGTCACATCCCCGTTCCGGTCGGTGTCAATAAGCGAGCCATAGGACGCACCTAAACACGATCGGCGGCAACCCGCCAAGGGGTCGCCGCCGAAACGTGTTCTACCTGCGCTTTTACCGACTACTTAGCCGCGCGGTCCACCACGAGCTCGATCGTGGAGCCGTCCCTGGCCTCCTTGGTGATCGAAATCTTGGTGTTGGTGTCAGTGACCTCGACACCACCGGCCGGGTTCGACGGGTCGTAGTAGGTGTGGGTCCGGTCGTTGAAGACGGACACACCCCTCGACGCCTTGATCTCCTTGGCGACGTCCGCCCTGTGCAGCGTGATGCCGTCCGTGCCGTACAGGCTGAAGGGCGAGTCGTACGCCTGGACGCGGTTGCGCATCAGGGTGCCGTCGGTCCACCGCAACGCCACCGGGTGCGAGTCGACCGGCAGGATCAGACCGGTGCCCGGGTGGGCGCTGGTGTTGTTGTCCAGCTGGGAGGTGTCCCACTTCCAGATCAGCAGGCCGTTCTGGTACGGGTAGTGCTCCACCCAGTCCGGACGGCTGGCGAAGCCGAAGTTGTACGGGCCCGTCTTCAGGGTCGTGTCGTACGAGACGTACTGGCGGTTCTCGGCGAGGTAGTACTGCTTGTAGTCCTTGGTGAAGGACGCGCCGATGCGGGAGAAGCCGTTCGCCGTCCAGGCCGCGTCCGCGGTCTCGGCGTTGTCGGAGAACAGGGGGGCGCCGTCGGCGGTCACCTTGATCTCGTCGGCCGCGAAGCCCTTCTGCGCCACGCCGCCGTCGGTCTGGTAGCGGAAGCGGAGCTGGATCTTCTTGCCCGCGTAGGCGTCGAGCGGGTACGACAGCTTCGTGTAGCCGTCGACCGTGCCGGTCAGGGCCGGCTTGTCGCTGCCGTCGCGCGGGATGGCCTGGCCGTCCACCGTGCCGTCCAGGGCGGTCCAGTTGGCGCCGCCGTCGGTCGACACCTCGGTGTAGAGGTAGTCGTAGTTGGCCTCGATGTCGTACCAGCCGTCCAGGGTGAGGGCGGCCGACGACTTGCCGGTGAGGTCGACGGAACGGGTCAGGGTGTTCTTGAGGTCGTCACCGCTGCCGCTCCACCACTGGGTCGAGCCCTCGGCCGGGGTGACCACCTCGGTGGTGACCGCCTTGTCCGGCAGGGAGACGATCAGCGCCTGGCGGTGCTGGGTGTTGTACTCGGCGACGCCCAGCTTGTGCCACGACTTCACACCGGCCTTGGCGGTGTCGTAGTTCAGCCAGCCGAGCTGGAGCTTGTCCCAGGAGTTCATGTCGCCCGGCAGGTCGCCGATGGCGTCCTCGCCGCGGCCGAGCCAGGAACCGGAGGACATGAGCGTCCAGAAGCCGGTGGAGTTCTCGCCGCCGGCGGTGTCGTACTCGTCGGGCAGGCCGAGGTCGTGGCCGTACTCGTGGGCGAAGACGCCGAGTCCGCCGTTCTCCGGCTGGATGGTGTAGTCGCCGACCCAGATGCCGGTCTTGCCGATCTGCGTGCCGCCGAGCTTGTTGTTCTCGGGGCCGGTGGCGCCGGCGTCGGTGCCGAAGGCGTACCAGCGGTGCGCCCAGATCGCGTCCTCGCCCTGGACGCCGCCGCCGGCGGACTCGTCCTCACCGGCGTGCACGATCTGGAAGTGGTCGATGTAGCCGTCGGGCTCGTTGAAGTTGCCGTCGCCGTCGTAGTCGTAGCGGTCCCACTGGTCGTAGTTGGCCAGGTCCGCCTTGATGTCGGCGTCGGACTTGCCGGCCGCCTCCTGCTGGGCCACCCAGGCGGTGACGCCGTCGCTGACGACGTTCCACACGCTGGAGCAGGTGGTGTCACCGCAGTAGTTCGAGCCGTAACGGGCCTCGTTGTAGGGCACCTTGACCCAGTCGGAGACCTCGCCGTCGACCGAGTAGCGGCCCGAGGACTGCTTCTCGTAGTACTTCTTCATGGACTCGACACCGTCGCCGGTGCCGAAGTACATGTTCTCGAAGTGCTTCCGGTCGTAGTCCTGCTGCCACGCCGTGCTGTTGTCCGACGTGCGGTCGGGCGCGGCTATCTGGTTGTGCAGCGGGCCGGCGGTGCCGCCGTACTTGGGGTCGACCTGGTCGCCGAACTCGACCAGGATGGTGAAGATCTTGTCGGTCTTCTGCCGGCCCAGCTCGACGTACTTGTCGTCGCCCGTCAGCTGGACGACCTTCGAACCGTTGCGGTCCTTCACCTGCGCCTTGCCGGCGATGACCTGGTTCAGCGCCTCCTGGCGCTGGGCTTCCTGAGTCTTGCTCAGCGGGCCGTCGAGGTCGTGCTCCGCCATCTTCACCGGCTGCGGGTCGTGCCGGTCGACGGAGGCGGAGGTGTCCGTCGTCGCGGCCTCCGCCACGGCGAACGTCGAGAACGAGGCGGTGGCCGCCGCGAGCGCGACACCGATCGCCGCCGTTCTGAACGTCCAGGGTTTGCTGGTCACGTGCTGTCCTCCCCTGACGCGTCCCAGGGCGCGCGGAAGGGGGTCTCTGGGCATACGGGCATGCGGGATAGGGGCATGCGGGCATGCGGAAGTCCGCGCGCAATCAACGCGTGTAGTCAAGTGACCACATTTGACTGCAGGTTCAAGAGAAAAGACAGACCTTGACTTGGACAGGTCAAGTGCACTATGCGGAGGCGGCGTCCGCTTTGCGGACGGCCGGGACAGCGGCCGACGGCGCGCGAGCGCGTCCACTTCGTGGACGATATGACTCCGTGCGCCCCCCATGCATCGGTACCGTGGGTTAGGTCACGCTTACCGGCCGCTCCCCTCGGGCATGGAGGCGGTTAGAGTCGAATGGCGGAACGTCAGGAAGTCGGCGGAAAGCCAGGCCGGCACCCCGTCTCACCCCCGATCCTGCCGAGGACACGATTGCCATGCCTCGTCCGACTGCCGCACAGCTCGCCTACGGTTGCTGCACCGTGCTCTTCTCCACGCTCGCCATGCTGCTGCTGTCACAGACGAGTTCGGGCCTGTGGATCGCCGTCATCGCCGTCGCGGCGCTCGCTCTGGGACTGCTCGTCGCCCTGACGGTGGCGGTGCCCGGGACACGCCCCTCGGCGCCCGAGGCGGCCTTCGCGCCGCGGCAGCGGGTACCCGAGCGGCGCGAGCGCGTCTCCGCCGGCGCCGAGGCGGCACGGGGGACGACGGCCTCCTGACGTTCGTCCGCCGCCGGTGCGACGCCCCGTCAGCGGACGCTCACGACCACCGTCTTGGCCGCCTTGTCGTGCAGGCCCTGCCGGTAGGGGCGGTCGAAGTAGCTCCAGCCCCCCGAGACCGCCAGCCAGACGCAGGCGCAGCAGAACCAGAAGGGCAGCCAGAGCACCAGCGCGCGCACCAGCGAGGTCTGCACGGACGGGGTGGCGCCGTTGTCGAGGTTGGCCACCCGCATGCCCAGCCACCTCTTGCCGAGCGTCTGCCCCGATCGGGAGGTCAGGTAGGTGTCGTAGGCGACGTAGAGCACGGCGGCGATCACTGACTGGGTGAACGACCTGCCGATCTCGATGCGCTCGGTGTTCACCATGTACTCGTTCACCCGCAGGCCCCAGGTGATCAGCCAGACGACGACGCCGACGAGGATCAGGTCGATGATCCGGGCGAGCGTGCGCCGGCCGGGATCGGCGAGCGGGGGCATGCCGGCGAGCGGGTCGGACGGGTACTCGCCGCCGCCGTACGGGCCCTGCGGGCCGCCGCCGTAGGGGCTGTGGGGGCCCTCGCCGCCTTGCGGGGCACCGCCGTAGGGGCTGCCGCCGCCGGGAGGCCGGTCGCCGTACGGGCTGCCGCCCTGGGGGTTCTCACCGGGAGGCCGGTCGCCGTACGGGCTGCCGCCCCGGGGCTCTTCGCCGGGAGGCCGGTCGCCGTACGGGGTACCGGCCGGGGGCCGGTCGCCGTACGGACTCCCGTTTCGCTGATCCCCGCCCCAAAAGCCGCCGTGAGGGCCGTCGCCGTACGGACTGCCGTTCCGCCGGTCCCCGCCCCGGGAGCCGCCGCCGCGAGGCCCGTCGCCGTACGGGCCGCCGCCCCGGGGGTTCTCGCCGGGGGGCGGTGGCTGCTGTCCGGAGCCGGGGGGCGGTTCGGTGCTCATGGCCCGAGTCGACCGCGAACCCCGCGCCTTCGCATCCGGCGCACGGCCGTAGGGAGTAGCGGGCGAGGCCTGTCTACGCCGTAAGGGGGCAGCGCGGCCGTACGGGCGCAGCGCGCGGGTCCCCGTGCCGGAGGGAGGAGGGGCCGCCGTGGCCGCAGCACGCCGCGGACCGCACCGGCCCCGCTGGTGCGGTCGTCGCACGACGTCCCGGGCGGCGTCGCGGGAACGCCGGGACGGGCGCCGCGCCAGACGCCCGCGGAAAGGCCCGAGACGCCGTGCGGGGCCCGTGCGGCGCGGCCGGACGGGGCGTCAGCCGGCCACGAAGGTGTGGGCCGCCTTGTCGTGCCAGCACTGGTGCCACGGCCGGTCGAACAGGCACCACACCACGCCCACGGCGCCGATGCCCAGCAGTGCGGGCACGCTGTAGACGAGCCAGCGGCGCAGGGCCGTGCCGAACGACGGGGGCTCGTTGGCCTCGATGTCCCGTACCTGGAGACCGCACAGCTTCTTGCCCAGGGTGCGGCCCCACCGGGCGGTGGGCAGCACCTCGTAGACGACACCGAACAGCAGCAGCACGGCGAGGACGATGCCGAGGTACGTCGCCGTCGTGCCGTCCAGCAGCCAGACCGTGACCGTACGGCCGGAGAGCCTGGCCGCGTCGATCTTCTCCTCGACGTGGTCGACCGCCTTCGCGCCCAGGGGTACGCCGGCCACGGCGGTGACGGCCGCGAGGACGACGGTGTCCACCAGCCGGGCCGCCAGCCGCCTGCCGAGACCGGCGGGCCGGGCCTCGGCCTGACGGCGCGCCGCCGCCTGGAAGAAGTCCTCGACGGGCGGCTTCCACGGCACCACGGGCTGGTCGTCGGCCGATCCCGCGAGCCGGTGCACCTGCTGGGCCCACGACGACTGTCCCCCACCGGGGCCGGCGGTCATGGGCGTCGGCGCGACGGCGGAAGCGCCGGAGGTGACCGGCGCCGCGGCGGCCTGGTGCGGCACCGAGGACGGGGCGGGCTCCGACGGCACGGAGGGTGAGGCGGCGGCGCCTGTCCGGGCCTGCGCCTGCGCCGCCGCCCGCGCGGCGGCCGCCTTCCCGGCGGCGAAGCCGGGGCCGCCCGCACCGGCGGACGCGGCCGGTGCGGCGGGACCGGGGCCGCCGGCGGCGGCCTGCCCGCCCTGCCCCGGCGCCGCGAAAGGCGTCCCGCTGCCCGGCCCGCCGAACCCGGCCGCCGGAGGGGGCCCGACCGGCCCGGGGCCCTGGGCCGCGGCGTCGGCTCGGGGCCGGAGCCCGTGACCGCCGCCCTGCCGGCCCGCACCGGCCCCCGCCCCACCGGCCCCCGCCGCACCGGCCGCACCGAATGCCGCCGCCGGGCCGGGCCGAACTCCAGCTGTTCGGCGATCTCCGGGGTGGTCACGAGGTCGAACTCGTCGAGGACCAGCGTGGCTGGGCTGTCCTGGCCGCTGAG